>SLQX01000164.1 GCA_007131245.1 Bacteroidales bacterium | reverse complement strand
GTCCACGGTTTTTTAAAACCAATAACAATCTTAGGTTCAGGCTGGCTACACAACAACCATATGTTTCTGCCGGAGGATTCCCAATGGAAGGAAAATCAATTGAGCCCCATTACTATGTTGAACAATCATTCGATGCCTTTTTTCATGATAGAGATGTAGTATTGGATTTTATAATAGATATGATTGAGCAAGGAAAATATTAATATATAAATAACTATAATCTGCCCCTAATATTTAAAATATAATTGACCGCCAGCCCACAAGAGGTGCTGAAGTTATCATGTGGGCTTGTAGACTTCTCTTTTTTGTTATACTCTTTTTGGGGGAACTTAGCCCAGGAACGTTGCCTGCGAGCACAGAAAACAGAATGTGCATCGAATAATAACGGACAATACCCGTGGCCGCAAAAAGCCTGTTTGCCTGGCCGGAGAAATGAACTGCCCGCCTGAAGATTGCGGTGGTCAACATGGCTATGCTAGCTTCCTTCAGGTTCTGGCAAATCCTGACAATGAGCATCGCGAGGATTATATTGCCTGGATGGGAGGAGAAGAGTTCGATCCCGATTACTTTTCCCTGGATGAGGTAAATGCCTTGCTGAAAAGAAAAGACTTTGGTCTTTGGAGTTACTGGTAGAATCTGGTAGAATCATCGAGCCTTTGTGAGTAGACTGTTTTGGGAAATAATTTGTTGTCATGAAGGGGAAGGTGGCCTGGGTTGATCTGATGGGCTGATGTAAATTGCAATGCTTTCGGGCTTTGAAAGAGGCGATGTCACTTAGGGATGACTTGTCTGAGCAACCTGTAATTGACAAGTAACAAACAAACTAACATTTACCCCACCACATGATGTTTCCCGGTGGCGGAGGATGTACTTTTGAGTTGTCTGTTGCCGGGTTGACCAAAAATGGCACCTTATCTCAGCCTCCGCAACAAATTGGCATTGTTGATGGCTGCTTCAATCTGTTTGATGATAAGTTTTTTGAGGGGTACTTCTATATGTTGCAATTCACTTTCAGTAAAAAATTCCTTTTCATCGTCAATTCTCGGATAGCTTTTGTCTTGAAGATAGATGGGGCCCTGAATATGGGTCAGGGGGCGGCCGGTGGCAAAGAACAGGAATTCAAGCTGAATAAACACGTTGTTGTGCGATCGTCGCGATCCGTTGTATATGCCATAACCCGTAATATCTGTATCGCTCCAGTGTATGCCATCGGTAAAGCGGGGCGAATTGCGTATCACCAGGATGGCATCAATTTCAAAATCTTCTTTCAGGGTGTTGAACCAGTTTTGCCTGAAACCCCTGAACTCAGTGGGCCTGAGCTCCTCCCTGTTTTCTTCATAAACCCGAAAGTGATCACCCTCCATGGTGCAAAAATCCCACTTGGGGAAATTTTTCTCCAGCAATACCAGTGCGGTATCAATGGCATACAACTGATAATCGTTAGTAGCAGCATACCGCTGCACAAAATTGTCATCTTCCGATCTCCCGATATAGTGATGGGTCAGGCTATCTTCAATCATAACCATCACCCCTACATTTTGCGTAACCTGAGACTGGATGGATGTATAAAACATTAGCGTGATAAGAGCAAGTAGAATTTTTTTCATCAGCAATGAATTTGGTTAATTGATCTGTTAAAAGCTTGTCTTGCCTTTTGTGGGCGAACTTACAAGGGTTAACTTTATGGGTAAAAAGCGTTTTTCAGATGATTATGACCTCACTTCGTTTGGTTTATCTCCTGTTGGCTCCCCTTATCAGTATAATTCAAAGTTAGAACTTTTATTCATTATTCCAGCCATGGAGAAAGCATATCTTCCGGAAAGTGGGTATAACAATCAAAAAGATTCAATTGCGATACCTTTTGACGTATCCGCCCGGCTCTTTGTGGTTTAGCATATCAACCTGCCCATTACCGCGTGGATGAAATAAGGAATTATTTTTTAAAAATCAACATCCTGTTTAAAAATCACCTATATTTGTTTGAGTCCGTTTGTTACAGACAACGAATGACCCGGGACATGCCCCGGGAGGTTTTCTACTTATTGTAACAACCAACCAAACAGTCCGCATGTTGAATTTTTTAACACCTTGTATTGATGAACAAAGACAAAGAAATTCGCTCCGTTGAGGTTTTCAGAGGTGTCATCCACCAGGCACACATGGTAGCCAACCTGCTTGAAAATGAAGGTATTGAAGCCTATATTCTGGATGAGATTTCCGGAGGCTTAAACCTGCCCTGGGATGATGGAGCCGGTGTGGGGATGGTTAAAGTTGCCGTATCCAGTAAAGATTTTGAGAAAGCCCGTGATGTGGTGAAGGCCTATCAGCAAAACCTGGAGGAAGAGTAGCATCTTTCACGCCATCTGCCTCATAGACCCATTTCTCAACAATCCCATTGACCTTTTTTCCGGATAGTGACCTCCCGGGTCATTTTCTGCTTTTTCCCTCGTGGATGGCTTTTCTCTTTGCCAACCATTCACTTCTGCCAGCTATATGGGGAAAAAACATAAAAAACACCCTGACATTATTTAAAAATTGCTTATATTCGAAGAATACAATTGCTTGTAGAACGATAAAAGTATTTTGTCTTTGGGTGAAGAGTTGTGGAATATAAGCACAGAATCCATCAGTTTTTATCCGATCAACTTCGTGATCAGGGCTGCCCCATAAGAATTGTTAACGGTATGCCCGATCATATTCATTGTCTTTTTCTTTTAAACCCCACAAAATCCATTGCAGAAATCATTAAACAAATAAAAGGTACCAGCTCTCATTATGTAAATCAAAACAACCTGATTGCTGAAAAATTTGCATGGCAAACAGGTTATGCAGCTTATTCCGTTTCAGAATCGGGGGTTGATAAGGTATATGAATACATTAAAAACCAGAAAAAAAGACATCAAAAGAAAACATTTGAGCAGGAATACGATGATTTTATTAAATTACACGGATTTGATACAAATCATTAACCTTGAAAATATTGAAGGTAAATGGATAAATCCATTTTACATAAAATACTATGGAGGCTAAAAACTAAATTTTTGCAGAATGAAAAACAAAAAAAGATTTTTGAGATTATCATTGCTATTTATGGGCGTATTTTTAGTATTTGCCATTAGCTGCGATAAAGATGGTGATATGAATAATAACAATGACCAAGAAGAGATCATTGTGAATTCTTTTAGAGACGCACGTGATGGCAAGTTTTACCGAACGGTAGTAATTGGTAACCAGGAATGGATGGCAGAGAACCTTGCTTATGCACCATCAAGCGGAAACTATTGGTCTTACGATAATGATGATGCAAATGTTGAAATTTATGGTTACCTATACGATTGGCATACTGCCCTGGATGCTTGCCCTCTGGGTTGGCATTTACCCACTGATGATGAGTGGATAGAGTTAATTAATTACTTAGGAGATAATACTGGGGGTAAATTAAAAGCAACCGGAACTATCGAATCAAGAACAGGCTTATGGCTTGACCCAAATACCGGTGCAACCAACGAAACCGGTTTCACAGGTTTTCCGGGCGGACTACGTGACCTCGCTGGAAAATTTGGCCTTATCGGTTCCTATGGCTTCTGGTGGAGTGCTACGGAATCCAAGGACAATAGCGTCTGGCTCCGGGAATTATTCTACGGTTACGATTTCGTAGGCAGATCCACCGTTGGTAAGGAGCTGGGTTCTTCTGTCCGTTGTTTGAGGGATTAGAATTTATTTGATTCTTTAGCGCGTGTTTCTCCTGTGAAATGCGCAGATTGACCGAAAAAAGACGGTGGAAAATACCATTCATCTATAGCCCATGGTTTAAACCGTGGGCTATAGATTCTCATACCACCACCTTAATACATTCATTGTTTTGTATTCATCCGGGGTTTCAAGGTCCTCGATGTTCATTAAGTGGTTTACAGCATCATTGTAGTCCTTGAGCCTTGAATCGTAATGGGTTTCTGCCCGGATGCGTAAATCATAGCTGAAAAAATTCCTGTAAAAATTATCGGGCATGATATCAAGTAATTTTTCGGGAAACGTAAAAGCATAAATATCATCAAAGCCCGGGGCTACCATATTCCAGCGCCTTTCGTCGAGCGTATTGTCTGTGGAGGCTAATTGTAAGGTTACATAACTGTAATCGGTGGAGGAATGGCTTATTTGAGGAAAATCGCCGGGAGTATGGTCAGGACTCAATGAAAAATCAACTTCGGGCAAATGGTAGTTGGTAACCACATGCGGTTGGTTTTTGTAAGAGACGCTCCTGATTGTTTGGTCTTCAAAGCTATCGCCAGTCAGGTTGGTGTCGAAGGTGGTCAATTCAGGAATATCCTCCGGTACAAATACATCGATGGTATTTCCCGGGAAGATGGAGCTGTCGGTCAAGCTAAATAGTCCTATTCTTCCTGAATATCTTGCAGGATTTTCTTCTGTATCTTCATAGCCATAAACGGTTATTCTTTTCTTGTAATCAGGATTTTTGGGGAAAGAATACTTTTTCATATTGCTGTTGAGCTCTGCCAGTGAGATGGTATATTCGCTCACATCGGGCATTTCTATCAGCTTGTAAGCGGCGTTATCTCCCTGCTGCAGGCAAACATAAAACAGGTAGCCCACCGGAATAGAGTTGCCCCCAATATTGGCGCAGGGTACTTCCAGCGTGGGCAGCGTATGGCAATGCCCGGTAAGAATCGCTGTGCGGGTGGCTATGTCAAAATCGGGTATATCTGAAAAGCTGATATCCACGAGGGTGTTGTTTTCAGACTTTTCTGGATTGCTGCATTTTTTGGGGTAGTTTCCCGTTCCGGTGGTCATATGGATTTCTTTGCCCGGTGCAATGGCAAAATAACTACTCACTTCTCCCACATCACCAAACTTATGGTAAATAAAGTGCAGATTAACGGTTTCTCCCCGAATACTATCTCCCCGTTGGATGCTATAGGATTCTCTGCCTTCCAGTTTCAAAAAAAACGGGTTTGTTTCCTTGTTTTCAATTACTACAAAGGTATTCTCAAAAAAATACTCCGTTAAATGAATGGTTATCACAACTTCCTCCGGGTCATAATAGGGATTGGTGTCCTCTTTTGAGCAGCTTATGATGAATAACACTGCCAGGGCCGTGAAACAAAAAAGTGCTTTTTTCATAACATGGGTTTTAAATGAAAAACTTT
>SLQX01000211.1 GCA_007131245.1 Bacteroidales bacterium | reverse complement strand
TATGCCCCAGATTGTGATGGATCCTTTTCTTTTCCGGGTTTTGTCAGCTATTTTCTGGCTAAGTGTAGCTGCTGTTTTTTATTCTTATGCAGTATTCCCCCTGCTTTTGTCCTGGAAGGCCAAGGGGAAAAAATTGAAATTGGCTCAATACCAACGCAAAGATGACCTCCCTCGTGTTAGCATTATCATTTCGGCCTACAACGAGCAAGAGGTGATAGAACAAAAGGTGACCAGTATCTATGACAATCTTTACCCCCGGGATAAGATGGAAGTACTCATTGGATCTGATGCCTCCGATGACAATACCAACCCAATTGTAAACCGGCTGAGTGAGCAATACGAAAACCTGAATTTTTTTCCTTATCGTCAAAGACGAGGTAAAGGCAATGTGATCAACGATTTGGTTCATGAATCTACAGGTGATATCCTTGTATTTACCGATGCCAACGTGATGTTGGATAGTCATACCATTTTTCAGCTTGCCAGGTACTTCAAAGATCCTTCTGTGGGCCTGGTGGACACACATATGAACAATACCAATATGCATCAGAGTGGCATCTCTCATCAGGAGAAAGCTTACATATCAAGGGAAGTAGGTATTAAACAGCATGAAAGCATACTTTATGGTACCATGATGGGACCCTTTGGAGGTTGTTTTGCCGTTAGAAAAAATCTTTATGAGCCGGTACCTAAAAACTTTCTTGTTGACGATTTTTATATCAATATGAAAGTACTGGAAAAAGGTTTTAAGTGTATCAATAACCTGGAAGCCCTTGTTTTCGAGGATATTTCCAATAACATCAAAGATGAATTCAGAAGGAAGGTGCGTATCTCCACTGGCAACTTTCAGAATTTGCGAAAGTTTTCCAATTTGTTGTGGCATAAAACCACCGGGCTTTCTTTTTGTTTTATTTCTCATAAGGCATTGCGGTGGCTGGGGCCCTTTTTCCTGCTGCTGGCCTTGCTGACCAATGCTGCCCTGGCAATGAACCACACCCTTTATTTTTACATTTTATTGGCTCATTGCTTTTTGTTTGTACTACCTTTGTCAGACCTTTTGTTGCAAAAAGCAGGTGTTCATATTGGGCTGTTACGTTTCATCACCCATTTTTACAGTATGAATATTGCTTTGCTCAAGGGTTTTTTTAAATCTTTAAAAAAAATAGAATCAAATGTTTGGAAACCAACCCAAAGGAACCAAGCCTGATGACATAAAGTTCAATGCCATAGAGGAGTCTATCCAGGATATCCGGGAAGGAAAAGTGGTTATCGTGGTGGATGATGAAGACCGGGAGAACGAAGGCGATTTTGTAGCTGCTGCCGAAGCCATCACCCCGGAGATTGTGAATTTTATGGCCACCCATGGCCGGGGCCTTATTTGTGCGCCTATTACACGCCGCAAATGCGATCAGCTCAACCTGGATTTGATGGTGCCCCACAATACGGCCCTGCACGAAACCCCCTTTACCATTTCTGTAGACCTTATCGGTCAAGGATGCACCACTGGTATTTCTGCTTCCGACCGTGCCAAGACAATTAAAGCACTGGCCAATGAACAAACCCGGCCGGAAGAACTGGGTCGGCCCGGACATATCTTCCCCTTGCGTGCCAGGGAGGGGGGTGTATTGCAAAGAACCGGGCATACCGAAGCAGCTATCGACCTGGCAAGACTTGCCGGACTGCAACCTGCAGGCGCACTGGTGGAAATCATGAACGAAGATGGAACCATGGCCCGGTTACCCGAGTTAATGAAAATAGCCAGAAGGTTCGACCTTAAAATCATCTCCATAGAAGACCTCATTGCTTACCGTATGAAGCATGAAAGTCTTATCAAACAAGAAATAACCGTTGACCTGCCCACCCAGTGGGGTGATTTTAAAATTACGGCTTTCAAGCAAACTACCAATAGTAAACTACACCTGGCCCTGATAAAAGGCGCCTGGCAGCCTGAGGAAGAGGTGCTGGTAAGGGTGCACTCATCGTGTGTTACCGGGGATATCTTCGGATCATGCAAATGTGACTGCGGGTCACAACTGCACAAAGCCATGCAAATGGTAGAAGAAGAAGGCAAAGGAGTGGTGCTGTATATGAACCAGGAAGGGCGTGGTATCGGACTGCTCAACAAATTAAAGGCTTATCATTTGCAGGAAAAAGGATTGGATACGGTGGAGGCTAACATTGAACTGGGTTTTAAAGCTGATGAAAGGGATTATGGCATCGGTGCACAAATACTAAGAAACCTGGGGGTAAGTAAGGTGCGCCTGATTACCAACAACCCCAGCAAACGTACCGGCCTTTCTGGTTACGGGATAGAGATCACCGAAAATGTACCTATTATTGTTCCTGTAAGCCCGCATTCACAGACCTATATGGACACCAAAAAAAACAAAATGGGGCATACCTTCTAATAAAATGATATTGGAGTAAAACTACAGGGGCGAGGATAGAAATATCTCGTCATCGAAAGTTGCCCCTAAAAAATACAAACCGTAGCCTGGCACAGAATACCCTGCCTTGTTACGGTTTTTACTTTCTATAATCTCACGCATTTGCATTAAAGAAATTTTTCCAAGTGCTACCTCTGTGAGGGTACCGGTTATGGCGCGTATCATATTGCGCAAAAACCGGTTTGAACGGATGGTGAAAATCCATAAATGATCTTTTTTTTGCCAGGATGCTGACTCTAAATTACATATGTAATTATTTACCTGTGTGTTGCTTTTGGTAAAACTTTTAAAGTTATTGTATTCCAACAAAATGTTTGTGGCTTCCTCCAGCAAATTGAAATTCATTTTTCGCTCCATTCTCCAGGCCCGGTTCACCATAAATGGATCTTTTTTACGGCTTATGATGTATTCATAACTTCTGGATGTTGCACTGAATCGGGCATGTGCCTGGGGTTTTACCTGTCGGATTTGCTGGATGGCGATGTCGGCAGGGAGTATGCTGTTAAGTTTATATACCAGGTTCAGTTCTTTAATAACTCCCGGGTTGTGCAAGGTGTCGAAATGGGCTGTAAAGTGTCTGGCGTGCACTTGTGTATCGGTTCGTCCGGTGCCTGTCATGGTTATCTGTTCTTTAAGCAGCACGGATGCCGCTTTCTCAAGAGTTTGCTGCACACTGGCTGCATTCGGTTGCACCTGCCAACCATGATAATGGGTCCCATAAAAACACAGGTCAATAAAATAACGAAAAGATTCCTCCTTATTTTCCATGGCAGTAGATTTTAAGCAAACCTAGTAATTTTTTAGCGAATATCGTTGAAAACAGATTAATTATTTAAAGTGTTGAAATACAGCAGTAATACAACTTAATTAAGAAAAAATTATTTAGTATGATTCTAAATTAGGGTTGTTTGGTAAAATAAATAAAGAAAAAATTATTTAATTAAAAAACCCTTCTTATATTTGACGCGAAAGAAACCTTAATTCAAACCAAGTAACATATATAAATCAGAAAGGGATTACTTATATGACGAACATTGAAGAATTAGTAAAAGAGCAGGCGGAGGTTCACGGCAAAGAACGTAAGAACCTTATGCCCATCCTTCAGGCCGTATTACGGTCTGAGCGGTACATCTCTGAGGAGGCCATGGTTGCTATCGCCAAAGAGCTTGATATCAGCACAGCCGATGTATACGGCACAGCCTCCTTTTACACCTTTATGGACACCAAGCCCAAAGGCAAAAATGTAATAAGGGTGTGCAAAACCATTACCTGCCACATGAAAGGGAAGGATGCGGTAATAGGTGCTTTGGAAGATTTATTAAAAATCAAGCTGGGAGAGAACACCTCCGATGGCAAATTCAGCCTGCTGCAGGCCAATTGCCTTGGCTGGTGCCATAAAGGCCCGGTGATGTTGATCAACGATGAGGTTTACCCCGAGGTAACCCCCGAATCTGCTGTGGAAGTCATCCAGGAATACCTCAAGCAGAAGTAATTGTGATTCACAAAAATTTATTCATCTTTCAAACGCATTTATATTATGGATAACAAAATAAAAAAAGTAGACCTGATTTTTGAGAAAGTGGATTATCTCGACATTCTGGAGAAATCTTTCAAAAGGACTCAGGATGAGATCATTCTTGATGTTATTGACTCAGGGCTGCGTGGCCGTGGTGGTGCAGGCTTTCCCACCGGTCTGAAATGGAAATTTGCCAAAAACGAAGAAGCCGATCAAAAATATGTCATTTGCAATGCCGATGAGGGCGAACCCGGCACTTTTAAAGATCGGGAAATTCTTACCCAATCCCCCGAAAAAGTACTGGCAGGTATGGCCTTATGCGGAATGGCTACTGGTGCAAGCAAGGGGTATATTTACCTCCGTGGTGAGTACAACTTCTTATTGCCCAGCCTCAGTGCCACTATTAACAAGTTTCACGAAGACTTGAAAGAACTAAATTTTGATTTCACCATCGAAATCAATTCAGGAAGTGGTGCTTATGTGTGCGGTGAAGAAACTGCCCTGATGGAATCCATGGAAGGAAAAAGGGGAGAACCCCGCAACAAGCCTCCATTTCCCACCTCTTCCGGCTATTTGGGCAAACCCACCTCCATCAATAATGTGGAAACCCTGGTTTTTGCCCTTATGATTGCCAAGGAAGGTCCCACTAAATTTAAAGAGATGGGAACTTTCGACTCCAGGGGGTCCAAAGTATTCTCCGTATCAGGAGATACCCCCACCGCTGGTATCTTTGAGCTGGAGTTGGGGATGTCGCTTGAAAATTTTGTCAATGAGTTTGGCGATGGTGATACCAAGGCTGTACAAATCGGTGGTGCTGCAGGATTCTGTGTTTCACGCAAGGATTTCAAAGATACAGTTATTGGTTTTGAAGGAATCCCCACGGGAGGCTCTATGATGCTATTCAACAGCACCCGCTCCATGTTTAACATATTAAAAGATTACCTGGAATTTTTTGAAGAAGAGTCGTGTGGGCAATGCACCCCTTGCAGGGTAGGTTGCCAACAGCTCCTTAAAGGTATAGAAGCCGTTAAAAAAGGAGTAAAACCTCCGGCCTACCTTGATGAGCTTCAAAAACTTTCGGAAACTATGAAGTTAGCTTCCAAATGCGGACTGGGACAATCCGCCCCAAATCCCTTCAATTCAATTATTAACAATTTCAGGGAGGAGATTATCTATTAATGACCCGTCCGGCTTATGCCCGGTAGATGAAACTGAAATGTAAAATGCTAAATAAGGAGACACCATTATGAGTAAATATAAAGTCAGTTTAAAAATTAATAACTTACCTGTTTCTGTTGATGAAGGTACCACCATTCTGGAGGCGGCTCGTCAATTGAATTTCAAGATTCCCACTTTGTGTCATCATGATGACCTTTGTGTGGCCGGTAATTGCAGGGTTTGTGTAGTAGAGCAGGAGGGAAGCCGTGCCTTGCCCGCTGCCTGTGCCACTCCGGTTTCAGAAGGAATGGAAATCCGCACCAACAGTATGAAAGTGCGCCAGGCACGTAAGAACATCATTGAATTGTTGCTTTCAGAACACAATGCCGATTGTACCAAGTGTTTTAAAAGTGGATACTGCGAATTGCAGGAAGCTGCCAATGAATACCGCACAGGCGACCATGTTTATCTGGATGTTAGATCTCAAAATGAAGTGGATATCTCTTCACCTTCTATCGAGAAGGATGATTCCAAATGTATCCGCTGTCAGCGTTGTGTGAGAACCTGCACCCAGCTTCAGTCGGTAAGTGCCCTGGCTGTTACCCACAAAGGGAAAGATATGAAAATATCCACTTTCCTGGACAAACCCATGAATGATGTGGTTTGCACCAATTGCGGCCAGTGTATCAACCGTTGCCCCACTGCCTCACTGGTTGAGCGCAATTATATCGACCAGGTGTTTGATGCCATTTATGATCCCAAAAAGTTTGTGGTTGTACAAACGGCTCCTGCCACACGTGTTGCCATCAGCGAGGAGTTTGGCCTGGGGCCCAACCGCTCCACCGGCAAACTGGTTTCAGCATTGCGCCGCCTGGGATTTGACAAAGTGTTGGACACCGACTTTACGGCCGACCTAACCATCATGGAAGAAGGTACTGAACTACTCACCCGGCTTAAAGAAGCACTTGTTGATGGTAAAGATGTTGCATTACCCATGATGACCAGCTGCTCACCAGGTTGGATCAAGTTCCAGGAGCATATCTTCCCTGATATGCTGGATAACCTTTCTACCTGTAAGTCTCCCCAGCAGATGTTTGGTCCCCTGGCTAAAACTTACTATGCAGAGAAAATCAACAAGAATCCTGCTGAAATGGTTGTGGTATCGATAATGCCGTGTACAGCCAAAAAGTATGAAGCTGACCGGCCCGAAATGCGGGGAAGCGGCTATAAAGACGTGGACTTTGTACTCACCACACGTGAGCTTGGGCGTATGATTCATCAGGCAGGTATTGAGTTTGATAAGCTGGATGATGAGAAATACGACAGTATCCTGGGTGAATCAACCGGTGCTGCGGTTATTTTTGGAGCTACAGGTGGTGTGATGGAGGCCGCATTGCGTACTGCTTATGAAATTGTTACCGGACGCGAGGTGCCTTTTGCCAACCTCAACATCAAACCTGTACGCGGTATGGAAGGCATTAAGGAAGCCGCCGTGAAAATCAAAGATGTAAAACCCGAATGGAGTTTCCTGGAGGGTGTTGAGCTAAAAACAGCCATTGCGCACGGTTTGACCAATGCCAAAAAGCTGATGGAGAAAGTCAGGGATGGAAGTGCCAACTACCACTTTATTGAAGTGATGGCCTGCCCCAGCGGATGTATTGGAGGGGGTGGACAGCCCATTCCAACCAATATGGAAATCCGGAAAAAACGGGCAGCAGCCATTTATGAGGAAGATGAAAAAATGGCTGTTCGTAAATCGCATGAGAACCCTGAAATTACCGCTATTTATGAATCATTCCTTCATAATCCAGGAGGGCATCGCTCGCATGATTTGCTGCATACGCACTATTCACCTAAAAAAAGATATTAATCCAGGCGAATAGGCGAATATCTGTGAAGAATTAGTGGCCGTGGGCTGCTTCAGAACAAGGCACTTTTAGACACCAATTCAATTAGCTGCTGTTGTGGAGCTACCCCGGCCAATTTTAACGCCTGTCTTCTAATATGTATTGTTCTCCTGGCAATTATGGGAGACTTCCTCCACCCTGCAGGAATAAAAAGTAAGCTTGAATGTTACCTGTGCCAGAGATATCAGGTATGTTTTGGTAGAGATAAGTTTACACAACAATAATAACCGGACCCTTCTTAGCCTCCCGCCCTGTTATGCGCTGTCCGGTAATTTACTGCTTTTTTTAGCTTGATTGTGCCATCTCTTGGCAAAAAAAATGGCCGGTATTTGATTTCATGGGTTTTGGATTCAACAGAAACAAATTTTGCCCGGGAATGCATATTGGCGGTTCCCTGTTTTTCACACAATAAAGAAAATATTAACCATTTAAAAAGTATTGTTTGTAATTTTGCACTGAATTAAATCCTTTAATTTAGGCTTACGTCGCCTTATATTTTAGTAGCAATAACTGTAAGTAGCATGATATCAGCACTGTGAATAACATAAAATTATGATAAACAAAAGCGAGTTGTTATTAAGATAACAATTAAATGAATTTTGAATTTGATGTGTTGTTATTTTTTATAACTTTGCATTAAAGAAAAAATTAATTATTTAGGATTTAAGGTACCCTATTCAGATTAGGTTTTTAATGTTGCAAGTTGAATACCAGGTTTTTATAATTATAGTACAGTAGTTACAACATAAGCCCGACCCTATGAGAGTAAGAGCAAATCACGGAAAGAGCGATTCAAACCAGATTCCCGAACCGACCCTTCGCAGGCTGCCTGGTTATTTGAGTTTTTTGAAAGCATTGAAAGTAAATAATGTGGAACATGTTTCCAGCGGGCATATAGCTGCCAATTTTAAAATGGATTCTACCCTGGTGACCAAGGATTTGTCCTATACGGGTATCAAGGGAAGAACCAAGATAGGTTACAATGTGGATAAACTCATTGATACCATCATTGAGTTTTTAGACTTCAGCCACCAGGAAAAGGCCTTTTTGTTTGGTGTGGGTAACCTGGGTAAAGCGCTAATCAACTACGAGGGTTTGAAGGATTATGGGTTACATATTGTGGCTGGCTTTGATATAAACCCGGGTGTGGTAAATAAGGTCATTAATGGGGTTCGCATTCATCCTGCCGGCGATTTTCGCGATCTTTCCCAAAAAATGGATGTGCGACTGGGCATTATTACCACTCCTGATGCCAGGGCCCAGGAGACTGCTGATCTGATGATTGCCTGGGGTATTAAAGCCATTTGGAATTTTACTCCCCAATCCATCAAAGTTCCTGATAATATTGTCGTGGAAAATACTTCGGTTTATTCTGATTTGGCCGTTATTTTAAATCGCTTGAATCAATAAGGATAAAAAGCGGTTTGCCTTCCCTCCCATACACCTTTGTTATTTGAAAAACAGTAAATAACTTAAACTAATTCTAAATTACTATGTGGTGGGTGTCAGAAATCCATTTCGTTGTATAAAAAACCTGGAAAGTCTTATTTAACGGGTGTTTTGTCAGGTAATTTTAGATGTGAAAAAATTAACAACAATCCTTGGTTTTTGATTTACAACACCTTATCTTTGCAGCGCGATGTTAAAAACCAATAAGTTAAATGTATTGATAACCGTAGGTCAAGCGTATCAAAACATTTAAGCATCCCGGGAAATCCAATCATGACTCATTAACATTTTTAACATGACCGTAAAACAAATCGTAGAAATATTAGATGCAAAAGTAATATGTGGGCAGGATAATCTTAACCATCTTCTCGACATAGCTTTTGCTTCTGACCTGATGAGTGATGTACTGACCCTGAAAGATGACAATGTTTTGCTTATCACCGGTCTGGCCAATATGCAAACCATCCGGACAGCAGAGATGTCCGATATACATTGTATTGTTTTTGCCCGCAATAAAAAAGTGAGTCCGGAAATGGAAGAGTTGGCCCGGGAGAATAATATGGTCGTACTGGAATGCCGGTATTCTGTTTTTAAAACCTGTGGACTTCTTTACCAGGCTGGTGTTTCAGCAATATTTTAATAGCCTTAATATGCACTTTGAGTACCAAATAGAAGGAGGAAACTTTACAAGGGCAGGATTTGCTTCAAGCGAAATCAAAAAAATGATGAAGCAGCTCAATGTGGATTTGGGGATCATAAAAAGAACGGTGGTTGCCACCTACGAAGCTGAAGTAAATGTTGTAGCTCATGCGTATAGCGGTACCATTTATGTGGATTTTGATGAGGAAAAAGTGGTAATTAAACTGGTGGACGAAGGTCCTGGCATAGATGATATCAACCAGGCAATGACCGAAGGGTATTCCACAGCCAGCAGCACAGTTCGTGAGATGGGTTTTGGTGCAGGTATGGGGCTTCCCAATATGAAGAAAAATGCCGACGACCTGCAAATTACCAGTGAGGTAGGAAAAGGTACTACAGTGATAATTACCATGTTCTTTGCAAAGAGTGAGCAGTAAAAGGTTGAAGGCTTAATGATTTGGGTTGACCATGTTGGGCAAACAACAGAAGATATTTGAAATTAAAAATTGATAAATAATTCCTGATAAAGTGGACGGTAAGTACTTCCATCATGCATTAAAATTTCGTAAGGAGGTTTGTATAGGATGCTCCCATTGCATGAATGTGTGCCCTACACAAGCCATTCGCATCCGTGAAGGAAAGGCGGAGCTGATGGACAACTATTGTGTGGATTGCGGAAAGTGTTACCGGGCTTGCCCTGTGGGAGCCATTATTGTTGAGCAGGACGACTTCAGCCAAATATTCAGGTACCAACAACGGGTAGCCCTGATCCCTTCGGTACTTATGGGGCAGTTTCCCGAAGAGGTATCTCTCACCCAAATCTCCAGTGTTTTGATGGAACTGGGTTTTACACATATATATGAAGTGGAACATGGAGTGGAGGTGCTGCGCGATCAAATCGTGTCGTACATGGAGAACCACAAAGATAATAAGCCCCTGATGTCCGCTTTTTGTCCGGCCATCGTAAGGCTTATCCAGGTTCGCTTCCCCACTCTAACTGAAAATCTCGTACATCTCAAGCCGCCTCTTGAAATCGCCGCCTCTTTTTACAAGCAAATGCTTATCGACCAGGGAAATGAAGAGGATGAGATAGGGATATTTTACATTACACCCTGTGCCGCCAAAATTGCCGCAGTGAAAAGCCCCGTAGGTCAGGATGATTCGCCCATTACGGGGGTTATCAATATGGACTTCATATTTAATAAAGTATATACTACTGTCAAAAAAGGATTCATTGGTAAAAACACTTGCCAAATCCCCGATATGGCACCTCTTAAGTCTACTGGTGTCACATGGTCGGCCACCAATGGCGAAGCTGCCAATATTCCTGGTCGCACTCTGGCCATTGATGAAATAAGCAATGTAATTGAATTTTTGGAGCAGCTGGAAAATGAAGAAAAGCAAGATATCGATTTTTTAGAGCTGCGGGCCTGTGATGAAAGTTGTGCCGGAGGTATCCTGACCAGCAGCAACCGGTTTTATACGGTTGAGCGCATGCGCAACAGGGCCGCCTTTGCCAAATCGGAAGAGCAAAAAGGAAATTACAGATATACCTCTCCCGGTTCCGTGGTACAATATACGGACTTCCTCAGGGACAATGCCCGGGTTGGAAGCATTCAGCCCAGGTCGATGGACAAATTGGATGAAGATATTGCCCAGGCCATGAAAAAAATGAAGAAGGTGCACGAAATTATGGATGTCTTGCCTTATGTGGACTGTGGCTTGTGTGGTTCACCCAAATGCAGCTCCCTGGCTGAAGATATCGTACAGGGACAGGCACAAATGAATCAATGTATTTTTGTGCAAAAACGCATGGAGCAGCAGGGAACTTTAAAAAGTGATGACTCCATGCAGATTATGAAACAAATATGGGGTGCTGAAAAGTTCCAGGATAATAATAACCAAAATGTGTAAAAAATGACTGTAAAGGAAATTGCAGAAAAATTAGACTTCCAGGTTCTTGGTGGAGAAAAAGGACTGGATCAAGCTGTTACCACAGGTTATGTGTCAGATTTGCTCAGTGATGTGATGGGCAATGCCCGCGCAGGCAGCATCTGGGTTACTTTGCAGACCCACAAAAACGTGATGGCTATTGCTTCTCTCAAAGACCTTGCTGCCATCATACTGGTAAACAATCATAAGCCGGAAGATGATATGCTGGCCCAAAGCAATGAGGAAGGTATTCCTGTATTGGCTACTTCTATGGGTACTTTTGATGTGTCAGGCAAATTGTATGAATTGCTAAGAAAGTAAAAATGCAGCAATATAAAGCTGATTTACATGTACACACACTTTTATCTCCCTGCGGAGACCTGGAGATGAGCCCTGAGAATATTGTAAATCGCGCAGCTGCCATGGATATAAATATACTGGGTATTGCTGACCATAACAGTACAAAGCATGCCCCGCTCATAAAAAAACTGGCAGAGTCTTTCGGCATTTTCACCCTCTGCGGTGCGGAAGTCACCACTCGAGAAGAGGTTCACTGCCTTGCGTTCTTTGAAAACAATGATAAACTTCAACAGTTCCAGCAATACCTGGATAACCATTTGCCCGATATTAAAAACGATCCCAAATACTTTGGTTACCAGGTAGTAATAGATGAGGATGAGATGATTGTAGAGGAGGTGGAGAAATTACTGATATCAGCAATCAGTCAGTCCCTGGATCAGGTTGAGGCAAAAGTGCATGCACTGGATGGCCTTTTCATTCCGGCGCACATAGACCGGGCTAAATACAGCCTGATCAGTCAACTGGGTTTTGTACCTCCCGACATCCAGGCTGATGCCCTGGAAATAAGTAGGTACATACGTGTTGAGGAAATCATCGAAAAGTTTCCCTACCTGGAAGGTTTCAGCTTTATCCGCAGCTCGGATGCACACCACCCCGACCAGATGGGAAGCAGCTATACCCTTTTTGAGATGGAGACTCCCTGTTTTGAAGAAATCAGGATGGCCCTGAGAGGCGAAAAGGGGAGAGGTGTTTTTTGTGAAACAGGATATCAGCAAAAGGATAAATAACAGGAGAAAAATGAAAGATCTTTCGCTACATATACTGGATATTGTTCAGAATTCCTTATCAGCAGGGGCTCAAAACATCATCATTACCATAGATGAAGATGCGGTGGCCGACAGGTTAAACATCCTGATACAGGATGATGGTGCGGGAATGGCACCCGATGTACTGGAGCGAGTTACCGACCCCTACTATACTTCACGTACTACCCGAAAAGTGGGATTGGGGTTGCCCCTTTTCAGGCAAAATGCCGAAATGAGTGGTGGATCATTTACCATCGATTCCCAGCCCAGCAAAGGAACAGTGGTAAAGGCTAATTTTGGGTATCATCATATTGATCGACAGCCCCTTGGCGATGTTCCCGGTGTGATTATGATACTGGTTGGGTCCAACCCCGAGAAAGAGTTTTATTACAAACATCGCATCAATGGGAAAGAATATGTTTTTGATACCCGGGAAGCACGGGAAGCACTGGATGGAATTCCCATCAACGAACCTTCAGTGATAAGGTATTTGAAAGAAATGATTAGGGAAAACCTGCAGGAACTCCAGGAAAACAAAAAATAACAGGCTTTGTATGGCAGCCTGGAATTATTGGGATCAAACTTTGCTGAAAAAGCCATTGAACAGGAAAGTTGGAGTGAAAGTTTAGAGAAAAGCAATTTAGAAATCAACTATATATTACTCGTTTTCAAAAGTTTAATTCAATAAAAAATACGCTATTTATTCATTAACTAAATGGGAGATTAAAAAATGACAAAGATTAAATCTTTAGCAGACTTAAAAAAGATGAAGAGTGATCTTCAATCTAAGATTGCCCTTCGGGAGAAAAGTGATACCCCGGAAGGACGTACATTGATCAAAGTAGCCATGGCCACCTGTGGTATTGCTTCAGGTTCCAAGCAAGTGATGGACTTTCTTGTGGAAGAGCTCGATAAGCGTAATGTAGATGCTATTGTTACCCAAACCGGCTGTATGGGATATTGTTATGCAGAGCCTACTATTGAAGTAACCGTTCCGGGAAAAGATCCTGTGGTGTTTGGATATGTGGACACCAAAAAGGCTGATGATATCATTGAAAAGTATATTAAGAACGGTGAGTTGCTCGAAGGCATCATTCCCGTGAACTATGAAACAATTGAAAAAAATAAATAATAAGGAGGAATTTAGCAATGGCAAAATACAAAATGCACATGTTGGTTTGTGGAGGTACCGGTTGCCGGGCTTCTGCCAGCGACATGCTTTATGAAAATCTAAAAAAAGAAGTACAGGACAATAATCTTGAAGATGATGTTCAGGTGGTAACCACCGGATGCTTTGGTTTCTGTGAAAAAGGGCCAATCGTAAAGGTTATCCCTGACAACACTTTTTATGTTTCGGTGGAGCCTGATGATGCCAAAGACATCGTTGCCGAGCATGCTATTAAAGGAAGAAGTGTAAAAAGGTTGTTGTATACAGATCCTGCAAAAAAGGAACAGATTCCTGACTCCAAACATATGGGTTTTTACAAAAAACAGATTCGTATTGCATTGCGCAATTGCGGTTTGATTGACCCCGAAAACATTGAAGAGTATTTGGCTGCCGATGGTTATGAAGCCCTGGGCAAAGTGTTGGCCGAAATGAAACCCGAAGAGGCCATCCAGGAAGTGATAGACTCCGGGCTGCGTGGTCGTGGAGGTGGTGGTTTCCCAACAGGTATCAAGTGGCAGATTGCCAGCAAAGTTGATGGAGCCCAAAAATATGTGGTTTGTAATGCCGACGAGGGCGACCCCGGTGCTTTTATGGATCGCTCCATTCTTGAGGGTGACCCACACTCTGTGCTTGAATCCATGGCCATCAACGGCTACTGCATAGGTGCCACTAAGGGGCTTATCTACATCAGGGCTGAGTACCCCCTGGCTATCAAACGTTTAAAGATTGCCATCAAACAGGCTCGTGAGTTTGGTTTGTTGGGTAAAGATATTTTGGGGTCTGGCTTTGATTTTGACGTTGAAATTCGTTATGGTGCAGGAGCTTTTGTTTGTGGTGAAGAAACGGCTCTGATCCACTCTATGGAGGGTGATAGGGGTGAGCCCACCTTCAAGCCACCTTTCCCTGCTCAAAGTGGTTACCTGGGTATGCCCACCAACGTAAACAATGTAGAGTCCTACGCCAATATTCCTGTTATTTTTAACAAAGGTGCCAAATGGTTTGCATCTATTGGAACCGAGAAATCCAAGGGTACCAAGGTGTTTGCCCTGGCCGGGAAGATTAATAATGTGGGCTTGATTGAAGTGCCCATGGGAATTACCCTCCGCGAGGTAATTTATGAGATTGGAGGAGGCATTAAGGATGGCAAAAAGTTTAAAGCCGTACAAACCGGAGGTCCCTCCGGTGGATGTCTTACCGAGAAACACCTGGATACACCCATTGACTTCGACAACCTGATAGCCGCAGGATCTATGATGGGTTCGGGAGGTATGATTGTGATGGATGAAGATGACTGTATGGTTTCAGTGGCCAAGTTTTACCTGGATTTCACCGTGGAAGAATCCTGTGGAAAATGCTCTCCCTGTCGTGTGGGCAACAAGCGTTTGTACGAACAGCTTGAACTCATCACCCAGGGAAAAGCTAAAAAGGAAGATTTGGACAAGCTCAGAAACCTCAGCAATGTTATCAGGGACACCTCCCTTTGCGGACTTGGACAAACATCTCCCAACCCCGTTCTCTCCACCATGGATAACTTTCATGAAGAGTACCTTGCACACGTTACCGACAAACAATGCCCATCCGGCGTATGTAAAGACCTCATTCGCTATGAAGTAATCGCTGAAAATTGTGTAGGATGTACTGCTTGTGCACGCAACTGCCCTGTAAACTGTATTTCCGGTGAAAGAAAGCAGGTACACGAAATTGACCAGGCCTTGTGCATCAAATGCGGAGCCTGCCTGGAAAAATGTAAGTTCAACGCAATTGCAGTAATTTAAAAACATTAACAGGAAAAAGAATAATGGAACTAGTAAAATTAAAAATAGATAACAGAACGGTTGAGGTAGAGAAAGGAACCACCATATACCATGCAGCCCAGAAACTCAATATCGAAATCCCTACTTTGTGCTACATGAACCTCAAAGACCTCAACATTGAACACAAGCCAGGTGGTTGCCGCATATGTGTTGTAGAGGTAGAAGGACGCCGCAATCTGGCCCCTTCCTGTGCCACCGAATGTATGGAAGGCATGGAGGTGAAAACACACTCTTTGCGCGTTCTTAATGCACGCCGCACGGTGTTGGAGCTGATTATTTCTGATCACCCCTTTGATTGCCTCGTTTGTGCAAAATCCGGACATTGCGATTTGCAGGATATGGCTGTTAAGCTGGGTGTTAGGGATCTTCCATTCCAGGGAGAAAAATCTACCTACAAACCTGACTTCTCTCCAGCAATCATCCGCGATGTGGACAAGTGCATCATGTGTCGCCGCTGCGAAACCATGTGCAACGACTTCCAGACTGTAGGTGTGCTTTCGGGTATCCACCGTGGTTTTGAAGCTGTAGTAGCACCTGCATTCGAGCGTGACCTGGATCACAGTGAATGTACCTATTGTGGACAATGTGTGGCCGTATGCCCCACGGCTGCTCTTACCGAAGTGGATCACACTAAAAATGTTATTGCTGCACTTTCAGACCCACGCAAAACGGTTGTGGTTCAGACAGCACCCGCTGTTAGAGCCGCACTGGGCGAAGAGTTTGGTATGGAGCCAGGAACCCTGGTTACCGGTAAAATGGTGTCAGCTCTGCGCCAGCTTGGTTTCGACTTTGTGTTTGACACCGATTTTGCTGCTGACTTAACTATCATGGAAGAGGGCACCGAGATGCTGGACCGTATTTCAAGACACCTTAATGGTGATAAGGATGTGAAACTGCCCATTCTTACCTCTTGCTGCCCGGGTTGGGTAAACTTCTTTGAGTATTACTATCCCGACATGCTGGATATACCATCCACTGCACGTTCGCCACAGCAAATGTTTGGCGCCATTGCCAAAACCTATTTTGCTGAAAAGCAAAAAATTGACCGCAAGGATATGGTAGTGGTTTCTATCATGCCATGTGTTGCCAAAAAGTATGAGTGCACCCGTGAAGAATTTGCTGAAGACAACAATCCGGATGTGGACTTTTCTATTTCTACTCGTGAGCTGGCCAAGTTTATCAAACAGGCCAATATCGATTTCGACAGCTTACCCGATGAAGATTTTGACAAGCCCATGGGTGAGTCTACAGGTGCTGCTGTTATTTTTGGTACCACGGGTGGTGTAATAGAAGCTGCCACAAGAACAGCTTACGAACTGCACACCGGAAAAGCACTTCCAAAAGTTGACTTTGATGCTTTAAGAGGCTTTGAGGGTATACGTTCTGCAAGTGTTGATTTCAATGGAACCGAAATCAAAATTGGTATTGCCCATGGTTTGGGTAATGCTCGCAAATTGCTGGACGACGTGAAAGCAGGAAAAGCTGACTTCCACGCCATTGAAATCATGGCATGCCCCGGTGGATGTATTGGTGGTGGCGGACAGCCACTGCACCATGGCGATTCTTCTGTGCTGAAGGCACGTGCCAAAGCCATCTATGAAGAAGACAAGGGCAAAACCCTGCGCAAATCGCATGAAAATCCGGATATTATCAAGCTTTATGAAGAGTACCTGGGTAAGCCGGGAAGTGAGAAAGCTCACAAGCTGTTACATACTCATTATTTCGACAAAAAGGCCAAGCAGGTTTTACTGGATTAACCAGGAAAAAGTTGCAGGATGGAAAAAATCCGGGGGGGGTATGTTTACCCCCGGGGTTTTTCCAAATAAATGCTCTGAGTTTGATAAAATAAGAATCAAAGTTTATTCGTAAAAAAAATCAACAATAATGACATCCATAAAATTAAAACTTAAAGATAGCGAAGTGCAAAAACTGAAGGAAATATGTAAATCCTTCAACAATGAACATGGTGAGCTTATCAATGTTCTGCACGGTGCCCAGGAGTATTTTGGCTATCTGCCTGCTGAAGTGCAGGAGGTGGTAGCTGAAGAAATGAACATCCCTGTTGCCAAAGTGTATGGTGTGGTTACTTTTTATTCCTTCTTCACCATGCTGCCACGTGGCCGCTTCCCCATCTCTATATGCACAGGTACAGCCTGCTATGTTAGAGGTGCTGATAAAGTGCTTGACGAATTCAAACGCATCCTTAAAGTTCCCGTTGGGGAAACCACATCCGATGGTAAATTTTCCATTACGTGCCTGCGTTGCGTAGGTGCTTGTGGATTGGCCCCGGTGGTAATGGTAGGTGACAAAACCTATGGTCGTGTTACCACTGACGGAGTGAAGGATATCCTGAAAGAATACGAGAACGAAGATTAATCTTCGTCTTTGTATTACTCCCATTAATCTGAGGAGGCAGGCTTCGGTCTGTCTCCTTTTTTAATGTGGTTTCACCTGTGGTGAAGTCAATGAAAAGACCCCAGGCCCTTGGTGGTTGAGGGTTAATACCGGTTTTGCCGGGGGTAGTTGCCACCTCCTCTCACCGGTAGCTCCAAAAGCCAGTTGAGCAACGAGAGTAAGATGCTGAAGATAAGTGCCGCCCAAAAACCGGCCACATCAAAACCTTTGACAAAGTAATCGGTTAGCAATATGATAAATGCGTTGATGACCAGCAAAAACAGCCCCAGGCTGAATACGGTAACAGGAATGGTAAGCACTATAAGCAAAGGCTTAAGCACAGCATTTAATATCCCCAGCACAAAAGCAACCACAATGGCTGTCAGGTAGTCTGCTACATCAACACCTGGTAGTATATGTGCACCAATAACTACTGCAATGGACGTTACAATGACTTT
>SLQX01000220.1 GCA_007131245.1 Bacteroidales bacterium | reverse complement strand
CTGGTATCATCGGTTGAGCCTGATGCTAAAGTAATTCTTTATGGTTCCAGAGCTCGTGGCGATTTTAACAGTTCATCGGATTGGGATTTGCTGGTTTTACTAAATAAAAACAGCATCCAACCTGATGATTTTGATGAAATTTCATGGCCACTCTATAAAATCGGCTGGGAGTATGGTGAACAATTTTCTGTAAAACTTTATACCCAACATGAATGGGAGAAAAGGACCTTTACACCTTTTTATAAAATGGTTGCAAAGGAAGGGGTCGTTTTATGAAGTTATTTTCCAGACTTTTTGAACGAAGGCAGACTGGAGACTATGACGACCTGTTTGACCTTACAGAGGAAGATGTTCAGCCATTGTTTTCTGATACATTTTTGTAAACCTTATTCCAAAAAATCCATTAACCTTGGTAGAAATATCGCAATGCCACCTCTACGAGATGATGTCCTGTCTGACGTATTGGTGAAATATCCTTTACAATTTTCATGGGTGTCCGTTTAAAAAATTATTGATGCCGTCAAAACTCTATTATCGCTAATTCTTTAACTAAAGCTTCGCACTTGCTAATTCTCTTTATATTCAACCCTTTCAGGGTTGCCCCTGAATATAAAATCTACTTTACCCCCGGGTTAGCACCCTCGGCTATTTACATTTAAGCCTTTCAGGCTTATAACCACGAATGTGGTTGAAAATGAATAACCGTAAATGGAATTTGCGGTTGGCTGATAATCTATGAGTTCAGAACTCTGGAAGGGTTCAATTTAGTTAATTATCAGCAAATTAGCTATAATGCGAAACGCTAATTCTTTAATATTATCGCCCCGCCGGGGCCAGGCTTGTTGGTTTATCAATGTTTCTGCAAATGTCACCGCGGCTCTGCCGGTGCCAGGAGCTGCATTGCAGCGAATATATTTGTAGACAGTAAATTATAGAAGTTTCATACAAGCTGAAGCGCAGCGATAATAGTAAGAAAAAAAACAATTCTGTAATTTACCGGACACAAATGATGTATTGTATCATTTCATGAATCTCCGGTAAGCTTATATATATGTTTCCATACCCGGCGCCGGCCCGCCGTTTTCTCAGGCCCGCGCTGCGCGGTCGCATTGGAGGGTTGGGGGTTTTTCCATAAAGTCGATTACAGGATGGTCACAACTTCGGGCTGAAAGCCCGGCCAAATTCAGCCCGGGGCAACGCCCTGGGTTACGTATTCCCAATCATCACCGTCACCCTGTAAGGGCAGGTTAAAAACAAACAGGCGATTTTATGCTCATTGAGCTTCTCTTGAAGGGCGCGTGCGATCATTTCATGCCTTTATCCCAGGGCGTTGCCTTTGGGCTGAAGTCAATTGTCCTTTCAGGACGCAATACTTTTTTAATCAGCCCACTCATTGTTATCCGATGCTTTTAAAAAACCTTATTCCAAAAAATCCATTAACCTTAGTAGAAATATCGATCCTCTATTAATTGCAACCTTATTTCCTTATTAAGGCTACCGACTTACATCTGACACCAACCCCGTCAGGAGTGAAATGCATATAGTCAAATAAGCAACCCCGCTATATTAAATCCTGTAGGGATGGCACAATCTTAACCTTTGCGCCAATTTATATTATAATTTGTGCCTATTTGTGGATTAAAAATCTCATCGCGTATAACTCGTCAGACGACTTTGAGTCGTCAGACGAGTAATGGATATTCAAAATATTTTGTGTCAAAATTAAATGATTCTGAGGCGTAGGCAGCGGAAACACAGGTATGGCTCGACTGTGCTCTTGAAAAATGTTCCTAACCATCCCCAGGCCCCCAGCCTCCAGGTCCCCAAGTCCCCATCATCTCATACTCCCGTATCCATAAACAAACTTTTGGCTGGCCACGGTGTGGCGGCCCGAGAGTTGGATGATGTAGACGCCATCTCCCAGGTGAGGTATGGCGATTGACAGGGTGTTGCTTCCCCGGGTTACCGCTTTCCGGATTTCTTTCACCTGCTGTCCGCTGGTGTTGAACAGGCGGATATGCATATCTTCATGAGCCTCGGTCTCTAGGTTGATGAGTAGCTCACCGCGGTGTGGGCTGTGTACCGTAAAGTGACTTGCTGTGGGGGCGTTGTATCCGGGAGTGGAAAGCGTTTCCAGCTTTTTTTGCAGCAGAACGGTGAATTGCTCCGGGGTGACAAACTTCACGTTATCTCCTGCTTCCTCATCGCTTTGCACCTTTTCCATAAGGGTTTTCAGTCGGGGCAGGGTGATGTCAGCGGGGTTGCCGCCCCCAATGGCCGTGCCGTCGGCCCGCAGTCGTTGGTAGCCTGCCAGTAGAAAAGAGGGGCGGGGCTTGTTGCTCACCTTGTTGATGATCCTTTGTGCCGCATCTTCCAGGTCCACCACATTGGAATAAAAGGTGTTGTCGTTCACATGGTTGAAAAGGAGTCCGCCATACTGCTGGTAATATTGTTGGGTGGCCAGGTGGGGATCGAAGAGAAAGGTGAGGTCAATGCCTGCCTGCTCGGCAAAAGCGCCCAGCTTGTTGAAGTCGTAATTGTTGGATATCTCTACCCCGCGGTAGGTTGAGACCCCGGCGCCATTGTAGTGCTTGTAGGCATATACCGATGGCACATCATATTGTTGCACTTTCCATGCCGACCGCTCCAGGGCATCGGGGAGGAAATTTTCGGGAAACATATCGGAGTAAGCATACCCCAGGGGGTGGGTTACTGATAAAAAGCCATCGTTGGGAGTGGCAGAGGCATAGTAGTATTGACCCATAAAGGGGAAGGTTTTGAAAAAGTGGAGGTTAAAGCCCCATCCCACGGGTACCTCGCCCCTGGCTTGCGATAGCCAGGCTCCGGCCTGGAAGCCTGCATTCCAGTTACCGGCATCCCCTTCGGAGCCAATAAATACCACATAGTGCTTATTCTCCAGCTCCACCTCTTCGCTGCTTGTGGATGAGGGTCTTTCGTAGGTAAATGATTCGTCGGCGGGGAAGGTATGATGCCAGGAGAGGTTGGCCAGCAGGGTTTCGTGAAAGCTGCCACCCCAGCCGGATATCCACTGTACCAGGGGCTCGGGGCGCATCCATCCGTAAACATGAAAGATCTCATCGGGATGGTTGTCATGCATGTAGGTCATCACTTGCTCTATCTTTTCGGCCTTTTCGTCTGAGAGGGAGTAGAAGTTAAGGGTTTCTGTTCCGGCCAGGTTCAGCTGAAACATACGTTGGCTGACAGCCCAGTCGGTGATTTCGCGCAGGTAAAACTTGCGGGGGTTGGTTCGTGGGAGCAGATTTTCCAGGGCCCAGTCCAGGATAAGGAAGTAGCGCTCTTCCTGGCTGAGGGCTGCATCGCTCCAGGGGTGTTCCGTAAGCTCCAGCTCTGCCGCTACCCACAGGGTGTCTTGTCCGTGAAAAGGGTCGGGCACAGCCACCGAATCGGGGCGGGGGATATCCATGGAGGTGTTGGTGTAAGGAAGGGGGATGCAGTCGGTGAGTCCGCCCAGCATGGCGGCTACCTCTGCCTGCCAGCGAAAGTTTTGCCCTTCAAAATTGCCATAGTTGAGAGATGGGTCGTAGGTGATGGCACCGTTAATGTCGTCTGCGAAATGCTCCACCAGCTCATGGATGTCGGAGATTACCGTAAAGCTGGTAGCTCCGGCGTCCTGGTAAATGTCGCGCCATGTTTCATCGGTGTATGGGTAACTCCATGTTTCGTATACATTGAGCAGGTATAGGCGCGGGGCGTCCCGGTTTACAATCCCTGCCAGGGTAAGGGCTATGTGTCGGTTTTCCAGTGATGTGCCGGTACCGTCAAACAACACCGCATGGATGGTGTCGTTGTTGAGTTGAATTCCACTGCTGTAATGGGCTTTGGGGGGTGGAGCTTCGGTTGGGTGACCCCTGTCGAAGTCATGGTGCCTTGTGTGCCAGTGGTTATCGTTGATGTGTTGTGCCGGCAGCAGGGTGCTCAGGCTTAGTGTTAGCCACAGGAGTAGCAGCGAGAGGAAGATGTTTTTGGTGCCCATAGGAGTATAGTTATTAAAATAATTTACGAATGTAATGATAAAATGGTTCGGATGCACTCCTTCCGTTGTTTTTTGTGGGCGGGATAGGCTTTTTTTGTTCGTTGAAACTAAAAAAAGAAGAAGATAATCAGGAAAGATTGAGCTATATTAACATATTTTATAACCTCTTAAAAGCCCTATTGGGTTCACCCATTACCTTGCAGGAAATATTGATCCAAAAAAAAGGACACAGCCTTCACCTCGATTAAATCATAGGATACAACAGGGAGCTTAAATAAGGGTTTAAGGTTGGGGTTTTGTGGGGGTAGCACCATTAACAACTAAGGTTTTTGGCGTTTAAATAAGGGTTTCTTATTTTAATTCACCCGTTGTTTTCTGATGCATTTTTAATTCCAATGTAAAGTTAAACCCACACAGGGTTTTAAGAAAACATGCCAGATGATTAGTTCTACAATCCTTTATGCCAACAGGCGCCCCTTTGCGGGTGCAATAGATTTTGATGTGGAATGGGGTAAATTCCAATGCTCCCCATCTGCCATTCACACCCGGCGCCGGACCACCGATTTCATGGACCCGCGCAGCGCGGACGCATTGGGTGCACCTCCGTGATGTTTCGCAGATAGCGGAAAGGATGCAGTTGGCGCACGGCGGTGCGCCCGGTTAATTAAATGGGAATCCCCGTAGACCCGCACGGCCGTGCGGGTATTAAATGGTTTTTTACGCACGGCCGTTCGGGTATTAAAGGTTTTTGCCGCACGGCAATGCGGGTATTAATTTCGGGTGTGCATCCACCCCGGAGACTGGGAAAACCTCCAGGGCGTTGCGGTTCGGGGTTATTTACCCAAATATTCCACCCCTTGCTTAAAAACCACGTCC
The DNA here is from genome assembly GCA_007131245.1 of Bacteroidales bacterium. Taxonomy (GTDB): domain Bacteria; phylum Bacteroidota; class Bacteroidia; order Bacteroidales; family UBA7960; genus SKVR01. The sequence goes on along the minus strand of SLQX01000220.1, from coordinate 287 downwards.
ACCGGGATGTTGGCATTGTTAATACGGTCAATGTCATATTGCAGGCTCTCAGGCATGCTTCCCTGTTCATTGGCAATCCTTTGGGCCTCTTCGTAATTACCATCACCCTGTATGATCAAAAGTTTTCCCAATGCTTTTTCCACAGCGGTTATCATATTTTCGATATTCACTCTGTAGGTTTGGGTTTCTTCGCACCGGTCAAATACCCCTTCACGTTCAAAAAAGTTGAAACGGATCATCCCAGCAATGCCATGTGCTCCTGCAGTACCAAAACGGCTGGAGCGCAT
>SLQX01000270.1 GCA_007131245.1 Bacteroidales bacterium | reverse complement strand
GCCCTGTATGCTGTAAAGCTTTTGGCTGAGCTTTTCTCTGGTGGCTGTATATTGATAGTGAATCACTTGATGGGTTGAGGTGTTGGTAACGGTTTTTGGCAAATTTAAGAAATTATAAGAGTCTTCCAGGTCTTTGTTATAATCGGTGGTCATATTTCCATTGGCGGTAGTTCTTTTTTCAGCTTGTTGACAACTGCTTTATTAGTTCATCAGCCAGGGTTTGGCTACTCTGATCACTCCCGGAGTGCTTAAAAAAGGCAAGGGCTCGTTTAAATACTCATCCACTTTACTCATTAACAACTCACTAAAAACTCAACGGCAAAACAATTGCATTTTTTTTATAATTTTGTGTCACCATGGCATGATTTTTAACGTATACTTCCTACACTAACATAAAACCAAACACTACATATGAAAGTCATCTTACTTAGCCTTATTATTGCCACACTGGGTATGGGCACAACCCATTCGCAAACAGTTAATGATTTTGCCCGTATGGCCAAAGCAAAGCTGGAGCTTGGTGATTACCAGAGTGCCATCAATGACTTTTCCAGCATTATACGCCTGCAGCCTGAATATGAAATGCTTTACCAGGCGCATTTTGGCAGAGGATATGCCCAATTTCAGTTGGGTGAATACGAAGAAGCCAAAACAGATTTTGACCGCGCCATCCGTATTTACGCCAACGATGCCGAGGTATTTTTCTGGCGGGCTTACACCAAGTACAAACTCGGCTACAGGCCAAGCAGCGAAATTGCTGATTACAACCGTGCCATTTTGTTACGCCCTGAATATGCGGAAGCTTACTTTAACCGGGGACAAGCCAAAATCAAAAATGGTCACCTGCGGTCAGGCTGCAATGATTTAAGAGAAGCCCTGGAACTGGGTTATGAAGATGCCGAAACTCATGTAAGAATTCATTGCGGTTCACCCTAAATCAATCAGTTGCTGACTCGACCCCGCAAATACAATTGCTGGCCTGGCTTGGGTTCAGTACCCCGCTCCATTCTGTTTCTTCGATACAACTGTCGTAAACGTATACCATATTTCTGGGAGATTTCATACATGCTCTCTCCCTCCTCTACGATATGGAAATCCTGACTTCCCCGCCTCCTTTTAGGCTGTAAATATACAATCTGGCCGGGTGTAAGTTCATCACTCCTGTCCATTTCGTTATAGCGATAAATCTCCCAGGTCCACACACCCATTTCATCGGCCAGGCTTTCGGGCGTATCGCCCCTGCGTGCAACCACATAACGGATTCTGTTATTTTCTTTAACCTCCCGGGCCACCCCAATATCAGGAAACTCATCCCCGGAATATGGCTGGGCCCTGTCCGGGCGTGTTTCTGCAACATCCGGCGAACTTTCATATCGACCGCCTTCATCTGCAAGTGCCCTTTTATCAAAACGATACAATTGGTTGCGTTCAATTACACCGATGAGCAATTCAGGGTATCGCGGATTGGTGGCATATCCTGCCTGGCGAAGTCCACGTGCCCAACCCTTATAATCGGTTATCTCCAGTTCAAACAATCCTGCATACCGTGGTCGACTGGTCAAAAAGAGCGAATGGTCACGAAACGATTGCAGGGGATCATCATACGCCCTGAAACATTCATTTTTGTAATCATCGTCTTTGTAAAATGTTCGCCCCTGCCATCCATGACATTTAATCCCAAAGTGATTGTGGCCTATCACTGCCAAATCACTGTTGCCAAAACCCGATTCCAGGATTCCCTGGCCCAGCTTAATGCTAGCCGGAATGCCATGCTTGCGCATTTCCTCCATTGCCACTGACTTGTAGGTATCAATGTATTCAGGAAGGCTCATGTTTTGTTGGGCGTGCATTTTACCCATAAGCAACATCAAAAACATGGATGCAAAAATCAAATTTTGTATTATCCGAGCTGTTAACTTCATAGTGTTCTGTTGGGAAGATTAATTACCACGTAGATTATTTTCAAACAACCCAAAAGATCACCCAAACGAAAACAACAATCTTTCTCAGCTATGTTTTCGTTGGGCACCTGGGTTTTGAATTTCTATTACTTTGCAAACGATTCTAACCTATGCAACGTATTTGCAAACCTACATATTTTTAAGAAAATTTCTATACAAACCATAAGCTTTCCCTAATTTTGTATTCCATTTATTGGAAAACCTTAATCAAACAGCTACTGTGCGTTGAAAAGACTGACAGGTTTTTAACCACATAACTTTTAATGAAAAATGGAAAATATTCATCATTATTTCCCCTGGCTAACCCAGGAACAACTAATAACACTTGAAAAACTTAAGCCCATATACCAGCACTGGAACCAAAAGATCAATGTCATTTCGCGAAAAGACATGGACAATTTTTACATCCGGCATGTACTGCATTCACTTTCCATAGCTGCCATTTGCCGTTTTAATGCCGGAACCCGGATACTGGATGTGGGCACAGGCGGAGGCTTTCCTGGCATCCCGCTGGCCATCATGTTTCCCCAATGCCGGTTTTTCCTGATCGACTCTATCCAGAAAAAAATCAAAGTGGTTCATGAAGTGGTTCATGAACTGCAACTCAGCAACGTAACTCCCATCAGGGAGCGGGCCGAAAACATACAGGGGAAATATGATTTTGTGATAAGCCGCGCAGTAACCGCACTACCAGGGTTTATGCAATGGGTGCATGATAAAATTGCCCCTGAAAACAACAACACCTGCAAAAATGGTGTACTCTACCTGAAAGGAGGTGACCTTACCGATGAGCTTAAACCTCTCCATCATGCCCACAAAGTTCATGATCTCTCCCGGATATTTCAGGAAGAATTCTTTGAAACCAAGAAACTGGTACACATCTACAATAAGTAAAGGTTGAAAACCTAAAAAAACAGCCCCGCATAACCCCAACATAAGTTTTATCCGACGGGACACTCCAGGCTTTTACTTCAGTAAAAGATCATTGAACACAATAGCTGATTGCCAGACCATGATTCACCAAAACTCCATCTTTCCCCTGGACCAAAAAGAAACCAACAATAATCGCATATCTTATTTAAACAGTAATCTCAAGAGAATTTTTTCTTGGAAGAACCATAGCAGCGGGTTTTGCCAATAAAATTTAAGACCTCGAATCATGCTATAATGGGAAAAAATAATTAGGTTTGTATTTTACCAAAAAGCAGAACAGGGTTTTGGGTATTTACAAAGCTTTTACCCAGTATTTTTTTTAGGGATTACAGCACATCCCGTAATACAACTTAAAAACTTGCTGGTAAAACAGTTATAACTCCATTAACTTTGTTACTGACAAACTGGTTTTTATCTTTTTTTTGCACATTTTAAACTCAATTATCAAAAACAAAACCTATGGACAAAAGCTTAAAGAACCTGGAGCCCGCAATGGTGTGGGAAATTTTTGAAGAAATTTGCAACATCCCCCACCCCTCTAAGAAAGAGGAAAAAATAGTGGCGTATGTGAAAGATTTTGGGGAAAAGCTGGGCCTTGAAACCCGGGTTGATCATGTGGGCAATGTAGTAATTAGGAAGCCGGCTACCCCCGGATATGAAGATCGCAAAACCATCACCCTCCAGTCACATCTAGACATGGTACCCCAAAAAAACAATGATACAGATCATGATTTTGAGAAAGACCCCATCCGGCCCTTTATTGATGGCAATTGGGTAACTGCCGAAGGGACAACACTGGGTGCAGACAATGGCATGGGGGTAGCAGCATCAATGGCTGTTCTGAAAGACAATAGCCTTGAGCACGGACCCATAGAATGCTTTTTTACGGTTGATGAAGAAACGGGCATGACCGGAGCTTTTGCCCTGAAAGAGGACTTTCTGGAAGGAGACATCCTGCTTAACCTGGACTCAGAAGACGAAGGGGAGCTTTACATTGGTTGCGCAGGAGGTATTGATACCAATGTTTGGTTCCGGTACAAAGAAATTGATGTGGTGGGTGCCACCGAGGGTTATAAGCTGACCGTAAAAGGGTTAAAAGGAGGCCACTCGGGTCTTGACATTCACCTTGGGAGAGGCAATGCCAACAAAATACTTAACCGTTTCTTGTGGTCAGCACATCGTGAGTACCAATTACAAATTCACTCCATTGACGGAGGCAGCTTGCGTAATGCCATCCCCAGGGAAGCAGAGGCACAGATCGTAATTCCCAAAGAACACGAAGAAAAGTTTGAAAAAATGGTGGACGAGCTCACCCTGCACATCAAGAATGAGCTTAAAAACATGGAGCCTGACCTAAACCTCATCTGTGAAAAGATAAAGATACCCGAAACAGTGATAGACCCGCAGGTTACGACCAACCTTCTCAATAGCATTTATGCCTGCCCCAACGGCGTAATCCGGATGACAGACGACATGCCCGGAGTGGTGGAAACCAGTACCAATATGGCCATTGTGAAATCGGAAAATGGCACCGTGGAAGTTTGCACTCTGCAAAGGAGTGCCGTAGATTCATCCAAAGATGACCTGGCCAATATGCACAGAGCTGTTTTTGAAATGGCTGGGGCTGAAGTTGAGCACTCGGGTTCTTACCCCGGATGGAAGCCTAACATGAGCTCACCCATTCTCGACACCATGCAAAAGGTGTATGAAAACAAATACGGTAAGAAACCCGAAATCAAAGTTATACATGCCGGTCTGGAATGCGGCATCATAGGAGCGGCTTACCCCAACCTGGATATGATTTCCTTTGGCCCTACCATCCGGAACCCACACTCCCCCGATGAGAAAGTGGACATCAAAACAGTTGCCCTCTTCTGGGACTTTTTGCTGGAGACACTCAAAAATGCTCCCAACAAATAAATTTTCAAAATGATCAATTAACATACATTCTACAGGCCGGCTCCTGGTTTGAGCCGGCCTGTTTTATTTTAAAGAGCCTTACTTTTAAACCTCTTGTGAGTCATCCCAATACCCCTCCGACAATCTTATGATTATAAAAGACATTGACTGACTCTGCCAAAAAACACCTAAAAAATCATGGATTTTTCTCAAAGACTTTTCAGAACCCCACATTTATGGCTTTTCTTAACTAGCCTGATTTGTTTACCCCATACAGGGCAAGCACAGGATGTTGATACCACATTCCGGTATTATTTTTACGACCAGCGTTACTCGCTGTTTGATGAGCTGGAACCTGCACCGGGGAAAATTGTCATGCTGGGAAACAG
>SLQX01000257.1 GCA_007131245.1 Bacteroidales bacterium | reverse complement strand
TTCTTTAATATTTTTGATATATATTTGGCTACTAATTAACAATTCAACAATAAAACCATTAATTTCATCCTATTTTAAAAAAAACACTTAATTCAACCAAATTTTTACATTTATGAAAAAGTTTATTATTTTATTATCCGGAATTTTCTTGTTCGTTAATGTTGCCTCCTCCCAGGGCATTGACGACAGAGCAGTAATCCCCGTAGCTGTAACCCTCAACTCTATTCTCAGACTGAATGTAACATCAGGGGGAAATATCGAGTTCAACTTCAATACCCTATTGGATTATGAACAAGGTATTCCCACCAGTGCAGCCTATCAAACAAAATTTAATGTGGCTTCATCGGTTGACTGGGATGTAGTAATGTACTCAGAAAACACAGAACTCATCGGAACAGATGATGCAAGTGGAACTGGCGAAACCACAAACACAATGGATTTGGATTTTATCGGTTACCATATAACCAGCGAGGGAGATCTGGATGATAATTATACCTTCTCATTTAATGACCCAACAGAGCCAGGACCATTAACATCTGATGCTTCAGACGTGCTTGTTGGCTATGACGGTACAACATCCAATGCCGGTGACATTAACAGGAACAATTTTACCATACACTGGGAATGTGGCACAGGTAACGGAACAATGAATGAAAGCAATATTCTGACAGAAGGGCTGGCAGCCGACCGGTATGCAACCAATGTATTTTTGATTTTGCAACCCACAAATAACTAGCATACAGCCCCTGGGTAATAACACCTGCAAGGTCCATAGGTGTTGCTTTCCAGAATATAAATGAAGTAACAAGTAAACTGAATGCTTAACCTTTGTAAGTATACCCTCATTGCTGTAATGTTGCTTTGCTGTGTGCTTTGCTGTACCAATAGCACTTATGCTCAAGACCTTGAAGCAAAAGTTATGGTTGAAAGCGGAGGTAGTATTCAGTTTAACATCAATTCCATGAGAAAATACAATGAAGGGATGGCCCTGGATGATTGGACTCGCCTGGCCATCTCTTTTCATGACAACCAGGATGATGACAGCACATGGAAGCTGGAAATTAAATCTTTAGAAAGTTCTATCAGGGGGGATTATGGTCATGACTTACCCCTTGAATATATTATAATAGAATCCAGGGATGGTGAGGGGACCAACAATCTGGAAGCCTATATTAATGCCGGTGAAATAGTTTTGAGCGATGGCTGGCAACCCCTGGTTGAAAATGCACCCCAGGGAGATTTTAGTGAAAATAAAATTTATCTCAGCTTTAGAATAGGGACCGGGGAAGAAGAAGAGGATGCTCTGTTGGGCAATCATCCTGACTATTATACTGTAACCATTGACTTAAGAGTTTCTGAACAGTAATTAAAAGCCAAGAATATCCGGGAACAAACCGAAGAAATAGAGTATACAATTGCGGCCCCAACAGGGGCTCCTTTGTTCTGGCAAAACTAATTTTGAACCACCATTGAAACAAATTTTAAAATACCTGCCTTCTTTCTTGTTTCTTTCCGTTCTAGTCTCTGACGGGCTATCGCAGGGATTTAATGGGCTCAACCAGTCAATGCCGCAAATTACCGCCCATTTCCGTTCCGAAGATCTCATCATTGAGCCCGAAGCCACTCTTTTCAATGTACTGGTTATCGAAAACCTGGGCGATGACCAAACAGAAGTCCAGGTAGAAATCAATACACCAGTGGGCTGGTCACTTATTGCAGCAGAAACACAAAACATTTTTATCAGCCCGGGTGATTCGGTGTTGATTCCGGTCAGAGCAGCCCCTTCCAAAGAGGTGGAAGGGGAAATTGGATACTCCATTATTGCTGCCATCAACGACAGGCGTGGTGAAACATTAACCAACGCCTATTGCTTTGTTAAAATACCCCGCAAGTCAGACCTTGTATTCAGACCAGTAACCCGCGTCTCCTACTTTGACCAGGAAACCGGAGAGGCCGAAATTTCTTTTCGGCTTTCTAACCGTGGCAACATCAGCGAACTGGTTTACCTGACCTTTCAGTCAACCCGAAACGTAGAACTCAGAAATGAAAGAGAAAATACATTATTAAAGAATGTAACGGTTGATGCCCGCACCGATACCATAATCACCCTCCCGGTTCAGATGGTGGAAGATCACAACATTCGAAACGGAAGTCTTTTTCGTATAGATTTGGAGGGGCATACCGAAGAGCATTCTTTCAGGACATCCTTCTGGTTCAGCCACCTTACCAATTACTATTTCAATGAAATTCCCGAATCAGAAAAAATGCTGGTGGCCGAGGTGGCTCTCCAAAACCTTCTTAGTGACCAACCCGCCCAGGTGGCAGGAGGAGTCAGAGGCAACATCCTGTTTCCCCAGGATCGAGATATCAACTATATGTTCTACCGGTATGGAAGTGGCCCTCTTTCTGAAATACTGCAATACAGCAGAGCTCATGTTACGTATAACTCACCACGTTTCCAGGCCACAGTGGGTGATATCAGTGGATTGCAGCTTAAATATGGCGGTGGAAAAGGTGCCAGTTTGGGATACCACTTTACTGAAAACCTCCAGGTTACTGCTCTCGCCAACGAAAACCTCTTTCGCCCCATCAGAAACTACGGTACCATCATCAATGAAAGATACTCCCCTCTTAACCTCACCGGCCGCTATGCATATAGTGAAAACGAACTGTTTGACCTGGAAGCTCATCTGGCCAGCATCCGGGGCAACCTGGGCATTGCCCCTGGTCATACCATCAGGTGGGATATTGGTGCCAGTCAAACAACCTACAATGCCATAAACTCCAATAAACCAGGTTATGGATTCAACCTGGAGTACAGGGGGCAATTCGAAAATACCACCATCCGGCTGAGAGAACGATTCGGGTCTAATGATTTTTATGGCCGCTATGCAGGCAGACACAACTTTACAGGACGTATTTTACATCGCCTGGAAAACGACCTGCAGCTTGAACTCAATATCAACGATCAAAGCTACAAGCCACTGGTAGAATCTTCCGAAGGAGTTACATCAGACAAATATGTAGACCACAGCAGGGCAAGTTTTGTTACCCGGAAAATTTTTGACAGGGGGATGGTGTTGTTTGGTGGCCCTTTGTATGAAAGGAAATCCACCAACATTTTTCTCTTTTATGATGAGCAGTCTCCCTTTGCCACACAATCAGCCAAAGCATCCCTGGGTGCCCGTATAAGCGATGGAGAAGGACTGACAGTCAGTCCCAATATTACCCTGGGATATACTTTTGTTACCGATTATTCTACACCAGACCCAACAATCTTCCCATACAACCTTGAAGCCCGTAGCAAAAACTTTTTCAACAGCCACATCAGCATCAATTTAAGACAAAACTTCTGGGGAGCATTTATTAATTACTTCTATGGGCCCTATTCGGTAAACCAGGAGGTTTCCAAGTTTTATTATGATCTTTCGGCGCACTCGGTTCGCATAATGCCCTACCTTGAAAGATTTATTTACCGGGATATGGTAAAGCTATCGACCCGGCTAAGCTACCTGTACGACTTTGCATTTGAAACCAACCGGATGAATCTGAACAACCAGGTGGATGTTTTTATGAGAAATGACTTCACCCTCAGTGTGCTCAACACCATCAGCTACCAGGTTACCACCGATCAAATGACCGACGAAAGTTACCGTTACTCCAACAACTATGTGGAGGTAAGGCTCACTAAAGCTTTTAACTGGAACCAACCCAGGGTACAATACCACGACCTGGAAGTAAACCTTTTCAAGGATTTGAACGGAAATCTGGTTAGAGACCCCAACGAGCCCGGAGTAAAAGACATCCTGGTCAGCATCAGAAGTATTGAGCCTGCTCAGTACCATGAGCACGATGTGGACTATGAGCCTGCAGGCTCCATGGTATCCACCCAGCTGCTCACCGGCATGGATGGCACCATTCGTTTTGACAACCTGCCCCGTGGATTATACAGAATTGAACTTGAAAACATTGGCACCGATCAGGACAAATACTTTCCCGACCAAAACGACTTTCTCATCAATGTTACCGATGACAAAACTGTTTATATCCCATTCCTGGAGCGTAACAAAATATTTGGAAGGGCCATTCTCAACCGCAGCAGATTGTCTACCCTGGGAAGAATTGAAGTATCCAACATCAAAGTAACAGCCGTTGATAGCAAAGGTCGGGAAACATCCACTTTAACAGATGCCAATGGATACTTTGAAATGTATGTACCCAGTGTGGATAACTATACCGTTTCCATCAACAATATCTTCCGCGACCATTTCAACCTGCGTCAAAATAATTTCCGTGCCAACCTCAATGGGTTTAAACAGTTTGAGGTCAATTTTGTATTTGACGAAATCCGCCGGCAAATAGAGTTTACACCCAGTCCTGAAGAAATTGACACAGAAATCAGGAGAGTGGGCAGAACCAACCTCCATGGCACTGTTAGAGATGCCACAACTTTGCAACCGGTTAGGGCACAAATAGAAATCGTAGATAACACCACAGGAAACACCCTGCAACAAACCCACTCTGACCACGCCAACGGTAGGTTCACCACAAGCTTTGCCACCGGGGAAGATTACATGATTGTAGTATCAGCCAGGGGATACTGGTTGCACTCTGAACGACTCATATTAGACCAGTTCCTCACCATCCAGGATGTGGAAAGAGATATCTTGCTGGAAAACATCACCGTAGGTGCCAGATTCCAGCTCAACAACCTGCGGTTTGCAGCTGAAAGCTATGAGATACCCACCGAAGCATTGCCCGAGCTGGATCGCCTGATCAACCAGTTGCGCCGTAACCCCAACGTAAGAATTCGTATTGAAGGGCACTCTGACGCCGTTGAAACCCTGGAAAATCCGGATCTCTCCATGCAAAGAGCCGAGACAGTTATGAAGTACATGGTGCAAAACGGCTTTAGCAATATTGAATTTACCGGGTTGAAAGACTCACAACCCACAGCCCCCAATGATACCGAAGAAAACCGCAGAAGAAACAGGAGGGTTGAAATTATTGTAATTGAACGGTAGAAAATTTTCCTCACCGTAAGGTTTGGAAGGGTTCTATGGCTGTGCACAAATTTATTTTATAAAGTGAATACCCAACAAAGCGATTTTGAGTCTGGAAACTTATTAACTTTATATGCGCCATGAAGTACAAAATGAGCAGATATACCCTTTTAATCTTTGCCTTCTTAATGCAGGCAGCTTTTTTATTACCTGCCTGTGATTCGGAGGAAGAGTTTGCATTTGACAAGGACCACTTGACAGAAACCCACTGGGGTGTTCCCCAAATCATTGAGCCTGGCCCCGGAGAGATTGACTTAACCGCGCCCACCATTTTTCATCCCGATGGCCATATGACCATTGGCCCCAACCGAACTGACTTTTGGTCATTTCGTGATTCGCGAAGCATTTTTATTGAGCAGGCCCGTGAGGTTTGGTTTATTTTCAAACTCAACCCCGACACACTTTACGTGGAGAGAACCCAATACCCCGATGGTTCTTTTATTGTCAAGTGCATGTATCATCCCATGGACTGAATGCCAACCCATTTTGGCTATTACACGGTTTGGATTACAGCTAAAAGGTAAGCCGGAATTGATCCCGGACAATTTTTGGCAGCCTGGCCACCTGCCCGTTGAAGATTAAAAAAAAATATTGATTTTCGGTGGGATGACACCTAAAAACATTCCATTGTTTTAAGTATATTTGTTGGAAAGGTGTTTTGAAACAATCAACACATGGACAGAGCAAAGAAGTTTGGGACATTTGGCGGGGTCTTCACCCCCTCTATTCTCACCATACTGGGTGTGATAATGTATATGCGCCTGGGATGGGTTGTGGGTAATGCTGGTCTTTTCAACACCATTGCCATCATCCTGATTGCCCATATCATTTCCATTACCACGGGCTTAAGCCTCTCTTCCATTGCAACAGACAAAAAAATCAAATCAGGAGGCATCTATTACATGCTTTCGCGAAGCCTCGGCCTCCCCATCGGCGGAGCCATAGGCGTCACCCTGTTTTTGGCCACGGCACTTAGCATCTCTCTGTATATCGTAGGTTTTTCCGAGAGTTTTCTGTCTGTTACAGCGGTAAGCAACTTCCTGGGTTTGCCTGCAAGCGTGGATTCATTTCGAATTGTTGGGACAGTGGTGGTGGTTTCCCTCACCATCATTGCATTTATCAGCACCTCCCTGGTCATCAGGCTGCAATATTTTGTTTTGACAGCCATCGTTTTGTCCCTGGTTTCTATCTTTGCAGGTCTGTTTACCAGTGTTGAATTTCATCCCTCTTTTCCTTCGCTGATGCCACATAGTGGCTCACCCTCCCCTGATGTTTTATTTGCCATATTTTTTCCGGCCGTAACAGGTTTTACTGTGGGAGTAGCCATGTCGGGAGATCTGAAGAATCCCAAAGCAGCCATCCCAAGGGGTACTCTTTGGGCCATTTTTACAGGCTTGGTAGTATACATCGGATTAGCAACAGGGTTTGCCTTGTTTGTTGACCGAAGCATCCTTATGGATGATTCAGCCTTTTTGTTAACCATATCAGCTGTTCCCTTTTTGGTCTTGGCAGGGATATGGGGTGCCACCCTTTCATCGGCACTGGGTGGAATCCTGGGAGGCCCCCGCATTGCGCAGGCTCTTGCACTGGACCGCCTGGCCCCCAGGCTGCTGAGCAAAGGTTATGGCATTAACAATGAGCCACGGGCTGCTATCATCATAACATTCCTTATTGCCCAGGCTGGAGTTCTTATTGGCGATCTGAATACCATTGCAAGGGTGGTATCCATGTTTTTTATTGCTGCTTATGGGTTTATCAACCTTGCTTTTGCTTTGGAAAGTTGGGCCAGCACTGACTTCAGGCCCTCCTTTAAGGTTCCCCGGTGGGTGGGGTGGCTGGGTTTTGCAGCAAGCATCATTGTAATGATGCAAATAGACATAGTGGCCATGTTCATTGCATTTATCCTGATATGGCTTACCTGGTTTATGATGAAGCGGAGAGAACAAAAGCTCGACCCGGGCGATGTATGGCAAAGCGTGTGGTCAAGCGTGGTAAGGCATTCACTACACAATATGTACACCAAGGGTATAGAAGAGCGCAACTGGAAGCCCAACATCCTGCTCTTCAGCGGAAACCCGGATACTCGCCCCCACATTGTGGAGTTGGGCAAAGCCCTTATTGCTAACCACGGATTGCTGACCATCATGAACCTGAAGCAATACCAGCCCGGCGAGAAGTTAGCCCCCAGATTGAGACAGACAAAAATCACTTCGGAAAGCTCAACAAAAGGGATTTTCACCCGTGAATACCATTGTGATGACATTTATCAAGGGATAGAAACATTGGCTGAAACTTACGGGTTTGCCGGAGTTGAACCCAATACCATAATCCTGGGATGGCCGGGCAAAACCACTAAACCTGTACGCTTTACCAAACTTATCAAGCATATTGCAAATCTTGACCTGAACCTTTGTATAATGCACTACAACCTGGAAAGAGGTTTTGGAAAAAGAAAAACCATCGATATCTGGTGGAGAGGTTCAGGCAATAACGGAAACTTTGCCATTAACCTGGTTAAATTTTTATGGCTCTCTCACCAGTGGAAAGACAGCAAAACCCGTCTTTTGATAGAAAACCCCGTGAATGATGAACGTGAAAACATTTACCAGTTTGCACAGGATGTTCTTGACAATCTCAGGATCAATGCTGAAATCGTAATCATTAACAACGAAATTGAGCAAAAACCATTTTATGATATTGTTCGCATAGAATCGGGTGAGTCTGATATCATCTTCCTGGGCATTTCAGACCTGGAAAAAGAAACTGAAACCGGGTTTATTGAAAAAACCCATAAACTATTTGAAGAACTGGGCACCGTTGTGCTTATCAAAGCATCCACACAGTTCAAAAAGCTCAATATCGGCCTGCAGTTTACACAACAGAATCGCCTTTTCCAACCCCAAAAAACCATTTCATCAAAACCCCAAACCTTGAAAACCAACATCCAATGGCCTGCCAATGCAGATTTAGCAGTATTCATGAAAAACTTTTGGCAGGAAAATAAAAACCTGAACCACGGATTGCTCGAAACGGGATTTGGTAGGGTGTTCAGCCAGTACAGCCGTATCATTGACAACGCCCAAAGCAAAGTTGATGCAACCTTTCATATCATAGATAAAAAATTCAATGAACAGGCAAACCAAGAGAGCGACCAGCCACCTCTCGAGACCACGCTGTATAAACTCATAAACAACTCCTTTACACGTTATGAGCAAATATTAAGTGACACACAGAACTCGCTCCTTCCTGCCCAGCAGAAAAGCCTTGAAACCTTTTTTAATAATTTCAATGAAAAGATAAACAGCATCCCGGAAAAAATTCCTGAAAACTTCGTTGTTGAATTACCCCGGGAAAACCTCCGGCCCAATACTGAAGACAGTGCACTGCTAAAGCTTTTTAAATGGAAGAGCAGGATAACGGGTAAAACATCTTACCGTATAAAGATGCGGAAAATATTTAAACAGTTTTACCCAGTTACATACCAGCAAATCAACCGTGAGCTATGGCAAAAATTTGGACATTTCAGTGAACAGTATCATACGCATCAGCAAAAAGCATTCAGGCATTTCAGGGACAGCCTGAATAATATTGAATACGCCATTCGCAAAAACAAGCTGACCACCCAACTCATCCATGAGGAAAAAACAAAAACAGAAACCAACTTTGCACAGCTTAACCAATTCCTGGAAAAGGCTGAAAAACAATTGGCTGCTATCATTGATGATCAGTCGTCCATATCCTTGCAACTAATTTGCACCCTATTGGACACCCCTGCCCCAAACCTTTACCGAAAAAAAATAAAACCAGCAAACAAGGTCAGAAATTACGAGTTGAGGTACATGAGCACATACCCCCAGGCATGGGCTGAGCTCCAACAGTTACACATCAATCAAAACATCATAGAGCTAAACCTTTCCAGAGTGGACTACAAATCCAGCCATTTGATCACAATGGCTACCCGAGAGCTTAAAAAGCTTACACACTCCACAGAAAAGAACTCTGCTTTTCACGCTCCCCGGCAAATTATTGAATTTGCAGAGGAGTCATCGGAGCGAATGGCTAAAAACCTGAAACTCATAAGACCCCATTTTGACCCGGAGAAAGACCCCAATCTTCAACGCAAAATAAAAGATATTGAAGATTTCACCCTGGAGCGCATCAGCTCAGCCATGAGTCGCATACCCAGCCAGCTTGAAATCAGGAAACCTGCAAGCCATTCCGATTTTACTGATATTAGGGCCGGGGGCATCAGCCAACAAAAAATAGAAGTTTCAAAACTTATCCACTTTATCATCCAAAGTGAGTTGATTACCTCATTCCAACAAAACATCAGGAACATATCAACCCGTATATCAGAGGCAGAGCAACAGGTTTTGGAAATCAGCCGCCTGGTAAAAATTACCCTTATTGGTGATAAGGAAGAGCCCGTGCTGGTACCATCGACCGGTTTCTTTGAAGACATCAAGAAAATGGCCCAAAATGCTGAACAAAATCATAAAGAACTCGAAGGTGTCATCGACGACAAGTTGCAGGGACTTTTGAACCAAACCTCAAGACACCTGAGCTTGTCAACATTTCTGAAAACGGCAGACAACCTTAAGCTGTTTGCCAAAATCAAAGAAGGTGAAAAACAAAAAGACAACAGCATCAAAATAGCTGGTAAAAAGCTGCGCGATTTCTCCCGAAAGCAATTGGTGAAAGTTTGGTATGACCGTAGCAAAAGAATTGTATATGCCCGTGAGGCCAAAACATCTGATGCGGACCAGAGTTTCCCGGTAAGCAAGATCCATTATCTCAACGAACAGGTTTCAGCCAAAAGCCATATTCTGACGGAGATCCCCCCCTATTACCAGCAACTTTTCCTAAGAAAAAACAATTACTTCATGGACTTCTGGCATGGCAAACCTGCAGAGCTGGAAGAAGCCAGACAAACTATTCAAAGACACAGCCAGGGTTTTACAGGAGCACTCCTGGTAAGAGGCGAACACAACTCTGGCAAAACCTTTTTCGTGAATTATGTGGTGCACAAATATTTATCGGAACGAAACATCTATACACTACAACCCCCTTTTGCCGGGTCCACATCCGAAGCCGACTTCCTGAGGGCATTGCAAAAATCAACCGAACATTATGTCAGTGCCGATAAAATCATGAAAAACCTGCCGGACAAATCGGTCATTATCCTGGAGGACCTTGAACTCTGGTGGGAAAAAACCCGGAGCGGAATTAAAGTGATAAAACTTATCAGCTCACTCATAGAAAAATACGGCCATAAGATTTTCTTTATCGTCACCGTAAACCTGCACGCTTTCAAAAGCATTAAGCGGTTTTATGATATTGACAGCTATTTGCTGAGTATCATCGACTGCCACCCGTTTGGTGCTGAGGAGCTGAAAAACATTATTATGCAGCGGCATCAGTCGGGAAATATGAAGTTTGTTTTTAAAAACAAAAAAGAGAACGACATGCGTTCCTGGGATTATGCCCGGCTTTTCAACACTTATTTTAACTACACAAAAGGAAACGTTGGGCTGAGCCTGCAAACATGGATGGCCCACATCACCGATTCAAAGGACAACACCCTGTATATCCGGGCACCACGCAAACCCGACACCAGTGTCCTCAACAAGCTAAACCCTGACACGCTTATTTTCCTGGTGCAGTTTATTTTGCACAAGCGGTTAAATATTGAAAAGATACACCGTATCATGTTTATGCCTGAGCAGCAAGTGCGCGACATGGTAAGGCTGCTTAAACGTGCCGCCATCATAACAGAGCCCAATGAAGGCGTTTTTATGCTCAACCCCAACCTCCATGCTTTCATCCGGGAAAGGTTTATGGAGAAAGAGTTGCTCTGAAAATTTTTAAGCAAAAAACGAAACAGAAAATGGAGTCTTTCACACAAGGTTTGTATCCCGTTTCAGCGCTCATATTCATAATGGCAGCTGTATTTATTTTTGCTTTTTTCCGATTGTTTAAATACTTGCTACAATTTATACGAATACCGCGCCCCCAGGGGGATTTTGTGCTGAGATACCTGCCTGTGGCAGAGCTTACGGCATGGGTGCTGTTCTTCATTTGGGGTATACAATACCTCTTCAAAAGAGGATTCCTGCTTACCCTGATTCCTTTGATAGTATTCATTATTATTATCATATACCTTTCGTGGTTTGCTCTCAGGGACATTATTGCCGGGGTGGTATTTAAAACAGGAAGCAGCCTGATGGTGAATGACCATGTTAATCTGACAGGAACCAGTGGGAAGGTAACGGCAATCAAATTACGCAACCTTGAAATTGAAGACTATTCGGGCCAGATGGTAAGTATTCCTTACAGCAAAATTGTGGGCCAGGTGATCCGTAAATCGTATCCATCGCAAAGCTTACTCAGCCATAACTTCATATTCCATATACCTGCACAAACCGGGGTAGATTTATTCCAGTGCATGGAAAATATGCGCACCGATATTCTAACCCTGCCCTGGTCCTCCCAGAAAAAAGACCCTAAAATCAGCATTGAGGAAGAAACACCCCAGCATATTTTATACAACATTACCGTTTTCAGCCTTGATGAGGCGTACTTTAAAAAAACAGAAAAATTCCTGGAGGAGGAATACAAGGGCAAAGTACTGCCTAAAAAATAAAAACGTTTACGCTTGCTGGAACAAAGAAATATTTTGAAAATCCTGGCTATTGAAAAGGCCTTTGTGATTGATTTTCAACTGGGGAATGACCGTAAGTGCCATAAAAGACAAGGTCATAAATGGTGCGGATAAGGAGCTCCCCTGCATTTGGGGCAGAGCGCTCAGTTGTTCATATTCCAAAGCAACCTCTTCTCCCTGCACATCAGACATCAACCCAAAATAAGGCAATTCGATACCCTTTGTTTCCCCGTCAAGAGTGAAACACATGCCTCCGCGCTTTTGTACAACCCATTGTAAAGCCACATCCAAATCAGGCTCGCTGCAGCCCACAGCGATAATATGGTGGCTGTCGTGAGCCACACTGCAGGCCATGGCCCCTTTTTTCAAACCAAATCCATTGATATAAGCCACAACAGGTTCCGTAGCGGCATAACGATCCAATAAAACAATTTTCAACAAGTCCTGATCAGTATCGATGACCACTTCTCTGCCCAGCTCTGTATTAACCTGTTTCCATCGTGTGAAAAGCTCTCCATCAATCGCCTCTATTACGTTCAGGATGCTACCTGAAGCCACCACCCTCAGCAATCCTTTTTGAAAAGCATCCCTGAAGGGATATACAGGAGCTGACCTTTCAGGTAATGATATACCGGGTGAATTTTGGTAAAAAACAGGCTCCCCACCTATCCAGGTTGCCTGAACCTGCATCTGCTCCAGAGAAGTAATCACAACAAAATCGGCCGACTCTCCTTCCTGCAACAAGCCCACGGGTAGGTTGTAATGCTTTACAGGATTGACGCAGGCAACATCAAGCAAATCAAAGATATCATACCCCTTTTCAAGCCCACGAGATACCATTTTATTGATATGTCCTTTACTTAGGTAATCGGGATGACAATCGTCCGTACAAAACATCAGCTGATTTGAATACTTTTCCATCAGGGGAATCAAAGCATCAAAATTTCTGGCCGCACTCCCTTCGCGGATGAGTATTTTCATCCCCAGGCTGAGCTTTTCTTCTGCTTCGTTCAAACTACTGCACTCATGATCCGTTGTAATGCCCGCTTTGATGTATTTTTTGAGTTGTGTACCCGATAATCCCGGTGCATGTCCATCCACAGGCATTTTCATGTTGCGGGCATGAACCAGTTTTTGATGCACTTGCGGGTCATCAAACACAACACCGGGAAAGTTCATCATCTCAGAAAGGTAATAGAATTCACCAGATTCCAGCAGCTGTAAAACCTCCTGTTCGGTAATGATGGCACCGCTTTTTTCCAGGGGAGATGCAGGTACGCAGGAAGGGACGCCAAAGTAAAATCCCATGGGTGATGTCGATGCATCTTTCATCATAAAACGGATACCTTCAGTGCCCGCCACATTGGCTACTTCGTGGGGGTCCGTCACAACGCCAACGGTGCCATGTTTAACGGCCATGGCTGCAAAACGCGAAGGGATCAGCATACTGCTTTCAATATGCACATGAGCATCAATAAAACCGGGAAGAATAAATGGCCCCCGGATACTGTCCCGCTTTTGACGTGATACAATCACCCCGTCGCGGATGGTGAGTTCCATCCCCTGCATGGTACGTGATAATGGATCAACCACCACACCGCTCACCGTTGTCAACTTTTTACTTTTCATATACCGAAAGTTTCTCTGTAATCTTTCTGGCAGATTTCAAAATCAGTTCGTTGGAGGCAGGCAGTGCAAAATCGGGTTCTATAGCATGATTGCCCATGGCTGAGATGGCATCCTTCACAGCCAGCCAAACCGATAAAGCAAGCATAAAAGGAGGCTCACCCACGGCTTTGCTTTGTTTGATGGTGTTGGGATTGGGGACCCCCTCAAGAAGACTCACCCGGAAGTCGTCGGGAATATCCTGCACCGAGGGTATTTTATAGTTATCGGGGCTGTAGTTGAGTATATTTCCCTTATCGTTCCATTTTATAACTTCGGTGGTACACCAGCCCACCCCCTGTATAAACCCTCCTTCCACCTGTCCCATATCCACATTGCGGTTTAACGAACGACCCGCATCATGCAGAATATCGGTACGAGTGTTTTTATAATGTCCCGTGAGCAAATCCACTTCCACTTCGGCCACTGCCATTCCAAAAGCAAAATAGTAAAATGGTTTTCCTTTTCCTTTGGATTTGTCAAAATAAATCCCCGGGGTTTTATAAAACCCTGTGGCGCTAAGACTCACTTGCTGCTGGTAGGCTTTTGGAATAAGTACGTTGAAACTCACTCCACGGGATGGAAAATTTTTGTCAAAGACATACCCTTCCCGGAATGCTATGTTCTCCTCCCTTATTTCAAAGTCGGGGTATTGTTCTGTGAGCATTTTCACTGCAACAGGGGTTAAACGCTTTTTCAGTTTATGGATGGCATTTTTTACTGCCATACCGTTCAGATCACTGCCTGAAGAGGCTGCTGTGGGCGATGTGTTAGGAACTTTGGAGGTATTTGTAGCATTTACTTTGATTTTTGTGGCGGGTAAGCCCAGCTCAGAACAGGCCACTTCCAAAATTTTGGTATGAAGCCCCTGTCCCATCTCTGTGCCACCATGATTAACCAATACGGTGCCATCCTGGTAAATATTCACCAGGGCACCAGCCTGGTTGAGAAAACTGGTGGTAAAAGAGATCCCAAACTTTACCGGTGTAAGCGCCAATCCTCTTTTGACATAGCTGTTTTTTTGATTGAAGACATTTACCTGATGCCTTCTTTTTGTATAATCTGAAGATTGTATAAGCTTATCGTACAACACAAACAACCGGTTGTTATCCACCAATTGCCCATAATGCGTTGTATTGTTCTCCTGCTCTCTGTAGAAATTGCGATACCGTACCTCAGCGGAGTCCATTTTAAGCTGGCGGGCAATCCTGTCAATGAGGTTTTCAATAACCGCCATACCCTGCGGACCCCCAAAGCCTCTGAATGCAGTATTAGAAGGCAGGTTGGTCTTCCATGCTTTACCGCAGACACTTATGTGAGGAATAAAATAAGCATTGTCGGCATGAAAAACGGCTCTTTCCAGGATAGCCATTGAGAGGTCGGTGGCAGCACCGGCATTGGAGTGCAGATGTACTTTGTAGGCCATAATTCGCCCCTGCTCATCAAAGCCAGCTTCATAGAAGGCTTTGAAGGGATGTCTTTTCCCCGTCATAATCTGGTCATCATCTCTGAAAAGGTGAATCTTGACCGGGCTTGATGTATGAAAAGCCAGCAAGGCAGCCCAAGCAGCCACATGGTTGGCCTGTGTTTCTTTACCCCCGAAGCCTCCTCCCATCCGCCGGGTTTCCACCACCACCTCATTTCTTGCTACTCCAAGTACTTCAGCCACAATGGCCTGTGTTTCGGTGGGATGCTGAGTAGAGCTGTATACATTCATTTCTTGATCCTCGCCAGGGATACACAAGCAGCTTTGGGTCTCCAGGTACCAGTGTTCCTGGGCTCCTGTCTGCAGGGTCCCGGAAATACGGTATGGAGCATCATCAAGCCCTTTGTCCACATCTCCCCTTTTGATCTCCCTGGGAGTGCCCAACAGCAGATCCTTTTCCATAGCATCTTCAATGGTCAGCACGGGAGGTAATGTTTCATATTCCACCTTTACAAGGCGGGCAGCCTCTCTGGCAATATCCTTGCTCTCAGCTGCAATAAGCACCACAGCCTGCCCTGCAAAGTCAACGATGTCCTCTGCCAGGCAGAGTTCATCATGAACCACAGGCCCCATCTGGTTGACACCGGGAATATCACTTGCTGTTATTACGGCTTTCACCCCATCCAGGGCCCGTGCCCCGGATATATCCATGGAAAGAATTCGTGCGTGTCCATGGGGACTGTAAACTACATGCCCGGCCAGCTCCCGGCGCCCTCCATCCAAATCATTCACATACACCGATTCACCAGTTACATGTTTTATGGCACTGTCATGATAAAGTTCACTCATCTTGGGCAGGTTTGTTGGTAAAACTTTAACAATAAATTAGATGCCGCGATTTTGCGGGCTTCTTTGTCGGAACGTGCATCAGATAAGGGAGTAAACTCCTGCTCAACCTGTTCCATGGCCTGCTTAACCACATCATACTGCCATGGTTTCCTTTGTAAAAAAGCTTCTACTGCAGCGGCTCTTTGCGTCCTGGCAGCCATGCCTCCATATACAATACTTACCTGTTTCACCCTGTTTTCATCATCCAGCTGCAGGGCAAAGGCAGCACTTACAGTGGAAATATCCAAATCCTTGCGCCTGGACACTTTGTAGGATTCAATATGAATTTTTGAAGGCGGTTTGGGAATAGTAACAGAGGTAATTATTTCGCCAGGCTTCAGGTCCGTTTGCCTGTAGCCTTTGATAAATTGCTCAACGGGAACACTTCTTTCCCGGCCACCGGAAGCTGCCAGGTTCACCACTGCTCCATACACAAATAGCAATGGGAGAGTATCACCAATGGGCGAAGCCGAAGCAATATTACCCCCCAAGGTAGCCATGTTTCTTATCTGCAATGATCCGAATACCACCAGCATGTTAAAAAGAGCCTGTAAAGAACCTTTTGAGAGAGACTTGATCGCTTCCAGGCTCAACCCGGCACCGAATGTAATATCCTTGTCCGTTTCGTGATACACCTTCAATTCACGGATAGCTGAAACATCCAATATCAATGGGAGGTGTTCCATTTTCTTGGTTTGCCGCAATGCCACATCTGTTGCACCACAGGTTATTACCGCATCAGGGTACAACTCCCTAATTGACAAAGCGCTTTCCAAAGCAGCCGGCAGAAAATATTGTTGCCCTTTACCTTCCAGAATAATATCGGTTTGTTTCTTTCCCAGGGCTTGAAGCTGATTATACACCTGGTGTTCTGAGGGGGTAAAATGATCTTTCCCCTGGAACTGGCAGGCTTGCTCCGCAGCATTGACTATAGGCTGATAACCGGTACAACGGCAAAGGTTACCGGTAAGAGCATCAAGGATTATTTCACGTGAGGGTTGATGATGGTTTTTATAAAGGGCAAACAATGACATCACAATCCCTGGTGTGCAATATCCACACTGACTCCCATTGTTGGTAACCATTTTTTCCTGAACCGGGTGTAAATGACTAATTCCTTTTTCCCTGTGTTTCAAGTTTTCAACGGTGATGACCTGTTTCCCATGAATGGCTGGTAAAAACACCAGGCATGAGTCAACAGCGTTATATACAAGTCCCCCATCACTGCCGGGGCTGGCAATTACAACGGTGCACGCACCGCAATCCCCTTCGGCACATCCCTCCTTTACCCCTTTGTGGTTGTCCAGTGAACGTAAGTAATTCAGAACAGTTGTGGTGGGTTTGATGCCCGTTTCGCTATTGAAAGAAAGTTTTTTAAGCTCTCCATCAAGAACAAACGATATGCTCCCGGAATTGCTCATACCTAAAGTTTTTGGTTTCTGACATCAATCAATTTGCCTAAAACACTGATGGCAATTTCTTCCGGAGTCTCGGTGGCTATTTTTATACCCATGGGCATATCAAAAGAATTGAGTTCCTCCTCCGTAAAGGTTTGATCTTCCAAAAATCTTTCACGGGCCCTGGCTACTTTTCGCTTGCTTCCAATCATCCCAAGGTAGGCAAATGATTTTTTACCCAACCGGGAGAGCAAGCCAAAATCGTCCTCATGGCTGGGACTCATGATAACGATATACGTGTTGTCATCATACTCCAGTTGCTCAAGGGTTTGCAAATAATCTCCATGAATAAACCGCAATGTTTGCTGTTCTTCCTCTGAAAAAGAGATATTCCTGAAGTCCAACAGGGTAACCTCAAAATCCAGCTTATGGGCAAACAGGGAAAGAGCTTTGCCAACATGCCCGGCACCAAAAATGTACAATCTGGCACGGGGAACCAGCGGTTCTATGTATACCTCCACATTGCCACCACACTGCATGCTAAGATCATCTTCCAGGCTGTAAAACTTTTTGTGCGATTTATGGGTTTTGATCACCTGCTTAGCGGTTTCAATCACCTGCTGCTCAATGGCTCCGCCCCCAACAGTCCCGGCAGTGGTTCCGTCAAGTGCCACCAGCATCTTCGAGCCCCTTTTGCGGGGGGTTGAACCCTCTGTATCAGTAACAATACACAAAGCAGCCGATTTATGCTTTGAAAGGAAACCAGGAATGATTTGATAAATATCCTTCATAAGAAAAGAGTTTGTTTATGTAGCTGAATTTCTGCTCGTTTAACATCAAAAACCAGGTTGCATCCATCATTAATACTGCATTTACCCGGAGTTTCTTACAAAAGCTAACGAAGTGAATCACAGCCTCGACTTACATCATCGATTAATCAAAAGAGGTTATCTAACAGGCTTTTGACCAAGTGTTTACTTCATGAAAAAAAACGACCCTTTTTC
>SLQX01000199.1 GCA_007131245.1 Bacteroidales bacterium | reverse complement strand
TTGCGATCAGAAAACGTTATTTTGTTTAATTGATAGAAAAGACGCAGATTTACTATTCGGGAGGGGTCCCAGACGGTTGTGGCTTCTGCTGTATAACCTATTCCATCATAAAATCGTCCAAAATCACTACTGAATATGGCTCTTAATGATTTTCCTCTGGGTGTATGATAAGAAATCCGGCCTGTGGGCCACTGGTAAGATCCAGCAGGAACTGTTACATTATCAGCTAAATGAAAAGGTTCTTTTAAATTTTCGAACATGTGTACTAAGAGTACCGAAAAAAAATCGCCACGCTTCCAGGTGAAATTAACCGTTGGCCCCACCATGGATGTTTCCCTGCTTCTGGTTTCATTGTCCAAAAACAGCAAGCCCATTGCTGAAACCTGGGTTCTGTGGAGGGGTGAGTCGTCGCTATGCATCCAACCCCAGGAGAGGCGGTCACCAAAGCTGGTAAAATTGCTTCGATGCTGGAAACCCATCACAGGTTCATAAAGTTCTCCTGAGTAATTGAAGTTCAGGTTAAAGCTAAATCCCTGGTAACTGCGTCTCCCCAGGTTTGCCCTGGCACGTATGGATTCTTGCTGAAGAGTTGTGCTGTTGCCGTTACTACTGGTGGTTTGGGCAATATTAACATTCAGAAAGTCATCTTTCCGGATGTTGAAAATTCCATCCAAGCCATAGCTTAAGTTGTAGTTACCTTTCTTGTCAATGCGACTTGTTAACATTCCTCCTGCATAGGACTGCGGATTGATCACTTGTTTACGGACTCTTACAACACTGTGGTTTTTCGAAAGCAGTTCCTGGTTGCTGGCTGTTTGCATCGACAAAAGACCAATATCCCATCCGGCTGACCGTGTAACCATTCGTGCACCTCCCCATATTCTAAGTGGTTCTCCCTGGTGAAGTCCGATTCTTCGGCTGTGAAAGAGTCTGTCCGGACCATCAAAAGAGAAGTCAAATACACTTGCCCGCTCCAGGAAGAACTGCCGCTGTTCAGGAAAAAACAGGGAAAAGCGTGTTAGGTTTATCTGTTGGTTGTCAGCCTCAACCTGGGCAAAGTCTGTGTTGATGGTTAAATCAAGTGTGGTGTTGTTGGCCAGTCCAATTTTTGCGTCCACCCCAACTTCGTGGGTGAGTTGGTTTTCATGCAGGTAGCTTTCATTTTGGGGATCCGGTGCAGCCATTCTTTGAATCCCCCCAAGTAGATAAGGAGTAATAAATACAGGGGTCTGACTTTCAACTCCCTTTAAAATAACGTTTTGGGCTTGTGATGGTTTGATGAAACTAAAAAAGCCCCAGTTGGGCTCTACAGGTGGGTATACTTCCATGGTAACATTGTGTGCAGAGTAACGATAAGCAATCAAACCCATTTCCACCTTGCCGTTATTGCTTTCAAAGCGCAGGCTGCTAAATGGAATACGTGCTTCCGCTGTCCACCCAAAATCAGTCATTTGTGTTTCTGCTTCCCAATAGGTATCCCATGAGGTTTCAAAGCCCCCCTGTGCATCATTACTTATGGTACCATCTATTCTGGATCCTGTAGGAGATATAGTGAATAAGACTCCGGTTTCGTTATCATTAAATATATCCAGAGCTATACCCATACCATCTACCGTCAAGTCTATCTCATTGCGTTTGTAAGTTGGAGCACTAATTTTTTCAGGGTTTTCATAACACCGGCAGCTTAGGTATAAATACTCCTTGTCATGGGCTATCCGTATCTGCGTTCTACCTGTATCTACTTTATTACCAAATGTAGGCCAGTGTGTGACAAGTGGCAAAGGCTCCACAGCTTCCCAGGCTGGATCATCAACTTTGCCGTCAAAATTGATAGGGCTCTCTAGTTTTGGAATCACATAAGGCGTGGATGCCCCGGCAAGCAGGACTTTGAAGTTGAGCATAACCAGAATGAAAAGCGTGTAAAGGGGATTTCTGATAAGCATACTTGTTTGATTTTTATGACTTTACAAAGCATTATATTACTTGCTTAAGCCAAAAAAGTATGGGTTTTGTATCATGTGGGCGAGCTTTTTTTGTGAACGAAAGCTCTGTTTGATTGAAATACTTTTAGAAGTATGTAATCAGGTTTTTGCAGGGTTGAAGGTTTTGGGCTTTTTGAAAACAGCTGGTTTTCTCCTGCAAAGTAAGATGTGTTTTGAGATTGCTAAATTATTTTTCTGAGATTTAATATGGGTTGATGGGGTGTTGAAAAAGTCATAAGATATGGAACTCCAAAAGGTTTCTCTATGGGTAGCGTATGTTTTAACTTTAGGTTTTTATCCTTCGATTGGAAAAGTTCGGAAGAACAGTTTTAAGAAAAGGATACTATGAAGCCTATGATTCCTGATTTGAGAAAAGTATTTGATAGATTTGACATAGAAAACCCGGTTGTTCAGGAGCGGTTAACTCTATAACAACCGGGTTTGCCATTTTAAGTTGATGCAAAATATGTTACCACCGAAGACTGGGTTTCCTGGCATCTTGCCTGCGGTGCATCGATACAATGTTGATTCCAAAATGAATATTGGCTGTTTGCACCAGGTGGGGTTGCATGGATCCCAATAAGTTATCTACAACGGCATAAAGTTGGACAGGTCCAAAGTTGGCATGAAAGCCAAATCCCAAATTGTGAAAGTTGGCATGAATGACGGAGTAACTTAATGAAGTGCCAAATTGTGGTATGGGCTGGAAGTTGTAGGATGCAGTTGCCGATGGGTAGAACTTTCCAGCGTAAAATTCGCCCCGGCCCAGGAGAGCAAATTTGTGCATAGAGGTAAGGTTGTAGGCACCCGAAATGAAAACTTTGGCCGGAAGCATGGTGGTATAGGCGTTCTGGGTTTCTATCACATCAAAAGTGTCGATGATGGAATCCATGTCTTCCTGAAACGGGTCATCGTTGTTTTCATCATCAAAATAACTATCAAATTCAAAACCGGAAAATTCAAACTCATTGTACAAGGCAAAATTTTCTACTTTCGATGTCCAACTGATAAAGCCCAGGTCTCTGAGGCTGGCAGCCACAGAAAACTGCTCGTTGATTTGGTAAAATCCGCCCAGGTCAATGGCAAATCCGGGATTGCCAAAATCGGTTAAGTAATTCCTCATTTCTTCCTCACTTAGTTCAAAATCACGATCCTCAATGCCTTCCAGTGGGGCTAGATCAATGGGTAGGGATGTGTTAACCAACAGGTCGGCTTGCAATAGCAAATCGTAACCCTTTGGAGCGGTGTATAAATCCAGGTCCCATTTTTCAAAATTTACGCTCCCCATGCCCTGCAAAAACTTTAGTCTTGCACCGGCGGTTAGCTCTTCGGTCCAGTTCCTTGAAAAGCCAAAACCAATTTCCCTGAAGTGTGTGAAGTCAAGGCCAAGGCCTCCAAGCTGCGCAGCGATATCCTGCTGCATGAAATAATCATTACCATTTACCATCAATTTCATAAAATCGAGGGGATATCCAAACCGTGTTTCTACCCGCTCGGAAATGTTCATGGAGAAGTAGTTTTGGTCCATCCTGAAGCCCAGGGTAATCAACTCGTTTTGAAAGTCTGCCCCGGTATAATTATGGTTTTTCAGGGCTGAAATCAGGGATTGGTCGTCAATGAATAATCTGTTCTGGGCGTTTTTGCTAAGAACGTCACGAAGGGCAAAACCGGAGTTGTCAAATCCAAAATACAAAGAAGAAATACCCGGTAATCCAACATAGAAAGTTGGGTTAGGTTGTAGTCCCGGGTTGCCATAAGATGCCTGGGGGATACCTTGCATCCAGTATAGGGTTCGAAATTGCTGGGCATGTCCCCGGGTGGATGCCAGCATCAAAAATACGAGTAGAATAATGATGTTTTTTCCAGCCAAGTAGCTTGTCATGTCGGATAGCTTGACTGTATAAGGATAATACTTTTTCATTTTATACTGTATTAGGCTTTTTTATTGCGGTTAAAAACGTTGAATAATCTATGGTGTGATTGAGGGTTTACAGGTTGCCAGAGTGTTTACTCAAACTCTACGTTCACATTTCCTTTTATCCTGGCGCCAATTTTAACACCCATACGGTAACTGTCAAGTATTTTTACAGAACTACTTGACTCATGGTCAAAGGTGTTAAGCTTCCCTATAATAATTATATCCGTTGCCTGTTTTAAGGATTCAATCTGATTCTCGCTAAGAAGTTCCAATGTGGTTTTTACTCTGGGCTCTTCAACCTTGTCTGTAATGGGGTCTACCGTTGCAGCCTCAATGAGTTTCGGATTGTCCTTGAATAATGTATCCAGAACCTCATATTGCCCCTGCTCGTTTTTGTTAATCAGAACTGCTTCAACTTCAGAATTTATAGGGAAACCGTTGGTCATTTCCAGCTTTAGTTCCAGCCATTCAATTTCATCAGGTATGTCGTCCAGTGAAAGCTCCAGGGTGTCCTGCATTTCAAATACTTCCACACGCCCCCATAAAGGAAGGTTTACTTTCATGTCGATAATCAGGTCGCTGTCGTGTTTTATGAAGTTTATGGTTTGGGGTATTCCCTCCGGGTTTATCGTTCCATTTACTTCATAATATATCTCCTGGGGAGCTCCCTCCATCACTTCGATAATATTGGTGTTATCTCTGTTAAGTGTAACTTCGTTCACCAAAAGATCATCTGGCGGGGCTGCAGGGCCTTCAATTCGCCAGGGGTCTTCAAGAATGCTTCCGTGGATGGGAATGGTTTGGTCTGCGCTGTCTTTGGCAAAGAAGTTATCTACATTCAAATCAATCTCAGCACCAAATGAATTACGTGCGGTAAGTTCAATGTAGGGGTTTTCAAAATAAATATTTCCAAGGTTTGAATTGCTAAATATGCCTATATCCACAGATGTGTTACCCACCGGGAAGTTTATTTGGTCAATGTATCCTTGTAGCAATTCATATTCAATTCCGGTGATGGATTGGTTGAAAGTGACATCATAGGGTGCATTATCGGGAGAACCATCGCCCGTAATTACTGCAGAATATTCGATGAGGAAAAAGTTTGCTTCATTGTCAAAGTTCAGTGTGCTGCCACTTAAGTCAACGGAAGAAGGGTTGTCAAGATCAAAGGCATCGGTGATGGGGACTCCCTGTTCATTGTAAAAGTTTTGAATTTCGTAGTTCACCTCCAGCTGGTAACCATCATCTCTTAGCTGATCAGCAGTAGTGCTGATATTCAGCAATCCTTCCATAAAGGTTATGGATGTTAAGATTTCATCATTATCAAAAGCAACCAGGAAAACCTTGTCAAACGAATAGGAGCTTTTGGTTGACGGGTCCACTGTTTCTGTAAAACTTTGTTGCTGATCGGGAACGTGGAATAAGTCTTTGGCAGGGATACTGAAAATCT
>SLQX01000072.1 GCA_007131245.1 Bacteroidales bacterium | reverse complement strand
TTCCACCTGTGCAGATATCAGGAGCATCCAGATAGCTCAGGTCGGTAGATGAAAGGATACCACAACCTGCTTGGGTTACTTCAAATGTTGCAATCCAAGCTGCAAATGCTGTGTTAACGGCTGCCTGGTCTGTATAGGTACATGATGTGGCATCAATGC
The DNA here is from genome assembly GCA_007131245.1 of Bacteroidales bacterium. Taxonomy (GTDB): domain Bacteria; phylum Bacteroidota; class Bacteroidia; order Bacteroidales; family UBA7960; genus SKVR01. The sequence goes on along the minus strand of SLQX01000072.1, from coordinate 5,218 downwards.
TGGTAGGGCCGGCTACGGTTACCGGTGGTGCAGCAGGAATTGTAAAAACTGCGCTTTTCACTGCAGTTGTTTCGCAGTTGCTGGTTGCAGTCCAGGTCACTTTTACTGACTCACCGCAGGCAGAGGGAGCACCTGTAGCATCATAATCATGAATAATAGAAATTATTTCACAGTCTTCAATAACGGTTGCATCTGCACTGTTTAACCAAGTGTCAAAATCAGCATCTACATCCTCCTGGGTCATGCAAGCTTTACCAATATAATTTTGAACTGTTAAATTAACTTCCTGTGCAATTACCTCATGGGGCATCCATAGCATCATCCCAAAAACAACAAACAAGGCTTTAGGCATAAATCCATGTGATTTGGTGACCAGGGAATAGTAGATTTTTTTCATGTGTTCCTCCTTCTCTACTTTAGGCCAAAAAATACGCCGGGCGGCATATAGTAAAAATTAACAGATAAAATTTGGCAATTTGTGGATATAAATGTAATATCAAATAACATCCTTTACAATAGGTATTAGTCCTTAAATTGCATCCAATATTTTACGTATAAATAAGCTAAACAATCTAAGAGTTTATACAAATGGGTGTATAAAGCCGCCTAACCATCCTAAAATTTCAGAAGTTAATAAAACTGCAGGATTAGAAAAGGTTTTAACCATTCAATGGAAAATATTCACAAATATTTCAAAACATTTATTAATTTGAATACTAATTCTCAATAGTCAGCATTAGCGCATAAGGTAACGTGAATCAATCCCACGGATTTCGTCAAACTCTACCTTCTCACTACTAGGTAAAAACCCTTATCCGTCTCGATGTTTCTTTTAAAAAAACAAAAAACAATGTCATGAATAAAACCGTCATAATCAAATCACGCCCTTCAAGATATTTTTATATATATAATATTATGGAGATATGTCAATCTAATCAGGGGGCAACAGACACCCTCATAACACCGACATTATATTTGAAAAAAGTCACAATTGAGTAGGAGGAAAACTATTCTGTTTTCCTCTTATTTTGTCTGGGCCATGCATGACCCATAATTTGGTAGTGAAAGTCCACTATGGGTTTGTAGCTGTAAACCATTAGCCAACGGCAAGGGTGTCCAACGTGAGGTGGAATCTGAAGTAGCCTGAGGCAAACTGCCCCGATGAACACGAATCACATCAGGCATAACCTATGGGATGATGTTGCCAAACAAATCAAAGTCCAAAGGCTACACGGCTATGCGCATATGGCGGGACAGGTATCTAACCAATTACTTAACTGAAAATATGGTCGAATGAAACTTACATGAGCACAATGCTCACAAAAGACAATGAATAATATGGTGTATGCGGGTTTCATTCAGCAACTTAAATCAAATTTATTCAAATTAATTTCCAAAGCTTAGGATTTGGGCAGATGATAAAAACCTCACAGCAAAGGCTTGCTGTGAGGTTTTGGATTTTTAAAGGCAAAGCTTGCCGATGAATTATTTTGATATCATATAACTATCAACGGAGTCCTTAAAACTTCATGGATTTCAGTTTCCTCCATCCTGGATTTGAGAATCGGAAGGAACCAGGTTCTGAATGCTTTTGGTGTCTTTTCCGTATTTTGAACCCTTATTAATTCCACTTACTTCCCACGATACCTTCATGCCGGGTTTGCCTCCTGCAATGATAAACTGGTTGTCTGTTACCTCTTGTGCCACGTGAAGGTAGGGTGCGGGTGCACCTATGGCTGTAAGCTGGTAGTCCGGGTGATGATTGATGCTACCGAAATAATCAGGCAACTCCACCACTGCTTCACCCTGGCTGTTTAGAGTAATAGTTCCCCGGTATATATTGCGGGGCTCTGCTGCCTGCATACCAAAATGAAGGATATCGGTATTGCTTTTATCCGGGTGCGCTGTTTTATTGAGTATCGTTCCGGTTACTTGCAGGTCACCAAAAACACTGAACCTTTCCATTCCCGTTACGCCAATAGTATTTACTCCTGAATAAGAAGAGTTATGGAAAAGCAATGGATTGCCTTGTCCTGTTTCTAAAGAGCGAAACCAAATTCTGCTAACATTTTCATTTTCATCTGCGTTGACTACCATTTCACCATTGATGGCTGAATTTCCGTTGACATGCAGCCTTTCATCCGGATTACTGGTGCCCATGCCTACACTTCCATCATGGGTTATGCGCAATCGCTCCTGGTGTCCATCGGTGCCACTGGTCCAGAAAAGCATATCTGCTCTGGTATTTCCAATAGTTGGGTCGACCCATACTACATCTATGGATCCGGCGAGGGAGTTGCCAAGGTTACTGGCAAGCAGCCGGTATGCCAGCCTGCTTCCCAGTCCGGCCTGGGGGTCTTCCCCCGCGGTGCGCGCGCCAAGGTCGAGAACGGTTCGGGTGCTGCTTCCCCCCACAACCTCACGCTGGAGACGCATACTAAGGTCGTCTTTGGAGCGTGCAAAAATAGCAACGTTCTCCTCATCATAAACACCCAGCCGTGCCCAGTTAGTGGAGGTATTTAGTAGCAGATTTCCCTGAGAGAAAAGCGCATTGTCATTGCTCAGGGTAAAGGGTGAAGCTCCTTCCGGGCCTTCAGGTCCTTGTGCGCCTTGTGGTCCTACCGGGCCTTCCGGTCCTTGTTCACCTTCCGGTCCTTGTTCACCTTCTGGTCCTTGCTCGCCTTGGGGGCCCTGTGGTCCTTCCGGTCCTTGTTCACCTTGTGGTCCTTCCGGACCCTCTGGTCCTTGTTCGCCCTGTGGTCCGGGTTCTCCGCCTGATGCGGCATACAAGGCAAAGGGTACGCTAAGCAGAGGGCTGGTTCCCATTGTTTGGCCATCCACACTGGTGCGGATAAAATAGGGACCATCCGACCAATCTACCTCTGCAAAGGCAGCAGGATCCTTTGCTCCCACCTGCAGGTTGATCAAACCAAATTCATTGGTTTGCACCGTATGGGATTCACTGAAGACAGTTATGCCTTCTGCTGTTCCCTGTAGTAGTTCTATCCCGATGGTGGATTCCTGGTTTGCCATGATTTCTCCTGCATCATCTCTCAGAACCGCCTGGTAATTAAACAGGGATGGGACTTGAGCTGAAGTTCTCACAGGGGTAAGAATAAGAGTTATAAGGAGAAATAATAAATTCGTGTAAAAGGATTTTTTGTATTGCATAAGAAATGTTTTTTGCTGTTTTAAATAATGTAATTAGAATGTTGAATTTACAGTTTAGTTTTTTTAGTTTTTGATGATGGTGAAAACCTTTAGGGGCGTGTTTCCCTGCAGAACTCTAAGGATGTAAGTGCCAGGTGCCAGTCCACCGAAGCGAATGCTCTGGCTGGAATTTATAAGCCTACCCGTCTGTATGAGTCGGCCCTCGGTATCAAAGAGTCTATAATGAATTTTGTTTGGACTGTTGGGAGTAATGCTTACCCATAGAAGGTCGCTGGTAGGATTGGGATAAACCTCAATGCTGAAATTCAATGCAGGATTGACTACAAAGGTGCTTATTTGCAGGTCTCCCTGATGGAAACCCTGTGTTATTGTAATTCCTTCCGAGCTGTGTGTGCTGGTAATACCTTCTCCCAGGGTCCAGCTAATGGAGGTAATGTTGTTTTGATAATAATTCCCTGCCGGTGCAATTACTTCCTGGGATTTTAGCTCTGCTATAAAGATAGGAGAAAGTAACCAAAGGATGAAATAAGTAAAAATGAAACGATTCATAAGCAATTTTTTCTAGGTTAGTATCTAATATGGGAGTACAGCAAAAAAAACGTAATGGGCTCATGAAACTGGAAAAAGAATTGGCGAAGGACTTAAAATCTTAATTAAAAAGTCTCTCGAAAGGCATTGATAAGGCCTTGACGGGAAAAAACTTTTTTGAATAAAAATTCAGGCCATCTGGTTAATAGAGAAGGGTTCTTCGCGGGTACATGCTCTTGATGCCTTGCAGGGTTGCAGGCGTGAGCCGTGGGAGACTCTCACATTAAGAACAGGACTTACGATGGGAATCCCTTATCGGATTACTATCGAAAAGTCAGGATTGTAAATAAGAAACTGCCGTATACGAGACCCGTAAATAGGGTAGTGTGAGAGGTCGTAAAATAAAAAAGCAAGGGTAAAATTACTTTATTTTCCTCCTACTCGATTTTATAAAAAATTGTTGCCTCATATACGGAGCTAATCCTTTATATTTGTGAGTTTGAGTTTATGTAATCATAGCATATTATATGGCCAGCAAGACAAACAACCCGGCTTCAGGAGAAAAGTATCTGGTTTTTGCAGTTACTGTCAATCCGGTACTTGGTTTCCTAATTGAGTCATTTGCAGTGGGTAAAACCCGGAATGATCAGTTTGAATACGGATTTAAAAAACTGCATTTAAATACCTACCATGACTATTTCAAAGAGGTTACTCCGGAACAAAAAGAATTGTTAGGTATTTTAAACCAGGTTTCCGATCAAAATTTGCAGAAGCGCTTTGACAGGAAAAAACAACCCATCCGGCAATTTTACGAAAACCTGGAGCAAAGAATGGTGGATGATCACGTACGGCCATTTATTGATAAAATATTGTATAAAGCTGTATCTTATATGGCTGAACAGGGAATACCTCTGTATTACAAAGGTGAGCCCGCCGAAAGAATCAGGGAAACACCCCTGGACCAGCAAAATGCTTTTGCTGAAACCTGTTTTTATTTTGAAAAGCTTGCTGAGAAAACCCATTATCGCTTGCTGTTGCAGTACCAGGGGAAGGAGCTTTCATTGTATAATCAAAATGTAAGTATGGTTTTGCAAAAACCTTGCTTACTGTTGCTTAATAACACTATTTTACGTTTTGAACCAGATTGGGATGGTAAAAAACTCACTCCCTTTTTTAACAAAGAATTTTTAGAGGTTCCTGCCAGTGCTGAAAAGCAGTTTTACGAAAAATTTGTACGAAAAGCCATTGCCAGCCATCCTTTTAAGGTGAAAGGGTTCGAAGTTAAAGTTGTTGACAGCACCCCGGGTTGTTTATTGAAAATGGAGGAACATTGGCAGGGGCATATAGTTTTTGGGCTGTATTTTATGTATGGGAAAGATGTTCAGTTTCCCTGTCATGATACCTCACGCTGTAAAGTTTTTTTCAGGGGTATATCAGATCCCATTGTGTTTGAAAAGTATATTCGTAACCAGGAGTTTGAAAAGGATATTCAGTTTTTTTTAAAAAAACTTGGCCTTCA
>SLQX01000139.1 GCA_007131245.1 Bacteroidales bacterium | reverse complement strand
CTCCTTTTCTGTAGTGGCAGACGTGGACTCGGGCCAAGAACTTTTTAAGATCATTGATACGCAAAAACCTGACATTGTGGTATTGGACATCGGAATGCCCGGGATGAACGGTGTGGAAGTAACCGAAAAGCTGAGTGCCGGGTATCCGGGTGTGAAAATCCTCATTTTAAGTGCCAATGCCAGCGAAGAATGGATTATATCAGCCATTAAAGCCGGTGCAATGGGGTTTTTACCCAAAGATTGTTCCCGTACCGAGTTTATCAAAGCTCTGACCTACATATCCAGGGGCGAAAACTACTATGGAGAATCGATAGCGGCTATCATTTATCGCAGCTACGTATCCGTTCTCAAAAGGAAAAAAACTTCTAAAGAAATAAACCAGCTCACCGAGCGGGAATCTGAAGTGCTGAAAGCTTTTTCCGAAGGCTTGAGTTTTAAAGAAGTGGCTGATAAATTATGTATCTCTGTAAGAACCGTGGAAACCCATAAAAACAACATCCTCAACAAGCTTGAACTAAAAAACACCATAGATATGGTAAAGTATGCCATCAAAAACAGCATTATTAGTTTATAGTCAAATCTATCTCCGCTTACTTCTTGTTCTGCAGGCTAGTGCACAATAGTTTGCCCGCCTGGCCTTGTTAACGGGTGAAACCAGACACCATCCATTACCCTCTAGCACCTTTTTTACCATCAAAAAAACATGCATCAAGCTATCCGCTCCACTCCGGAAAATCCCCTACCCTTTGGGGAAAACTCCCTATATCAAGTTGAGTAAATTTCCTCAAGATAAATACATTCCATCTGAAGTACATTTGTTTCGACAAAACACAATTTTTATCATTTAATCAAACAAGAGAGGATGCCATGAAAACGATTTGCCAAAATGCTATTGTAATGTTTTTGACCCTTTTGATGGTTAATGCCTGCGATTCTTCCAACAGAAATCTATCAGGCAAGCAGCTTGAAGACTATCAGGGCAATCTGCATGAAACCGAATATTTCAATATAACCATTGCAGAGGGTTTTAACACGTTGGAGATCCAGGGGGGTGTGCAGGCATCCCGGGGAAGAGATGCCATGGAAGTGTGGGTTAGAGGACACAACCTCAATGAAAGCACCGCCGAAAATCAAGCCAAAACATTGGCCCGGAATTACTATGGCTCTGAACCGGAAGTTGTGCAAATGCTGGACCTCACATTTTATTGCACATCTTTTGAAGCTTATAACCTTCCCCAAACCATCTGTACGGCTATAAAAGAGGGTATGCAGGTTCAGGTTGGGATCACCGGAAAGAACCATGCTGAAAACGCAAAACTGCAAGGGATGGTGAAGAGCATTTCAATGAAGTAAGTGAAATGCCCCTACAAATCCCTGCCTGTCAATATCAAAAAACAAAGCCTGTAAAAACAGACTGTAGAATCCCGGACCACCAACTTGATTCTCCGAAAGAATCATCCCGGGCCATCTGGCACATTTATTAAAAGACATCCTACCCACTTAATTTAGACAATGAGGGTCAAAAGCTTTAAAAGAAGACCACGGTGAATGTAAAAATTATGACGGGAAAAGATTTGGCAACGGTTATTAAGAGAATCGAAATGCATATTTCTCAGGCAGATTCTTATTTCAGGCAAGGCAAACTCCTGAAAGCCAACAATATTTTGCAAAAAGCCGCCTGCATGTTGTTGTCACGATTAAAATCAAACCCAAAACACAAAACATTGCTTGAACTCAAAAATAAGCATGAAAGGTGCAGAAACAAGATCATACATGCCATGATTGCAAGTATTTCACCTAATCAACACATCTAATTTATAAAAACCTAAACCATACGATTATGAGAGCCTTACAACAATTTTTGAACTCACTCAGAAGAGTACTGGGTTTGTCATCTTCCCTCCGCAGCACAACCACAGGGATGAAGCGTGAAGCACAACACTATTCGCGCAAGAAAAAACAGAAAACAGATACGGAAACTCCGGAACAGTCCTTTAACTAACCCCAAACAAAACAAAGATGGAAGATCCCAGGAAGAAACTACAGGAAGCCAACGGGTTACTTAGAAATGCCCAAAACCATATGTTCAGTGGCAAAAACCAGGAGGCTGTAGAGCTACTGAACAAAGCTGAAGAGCAGGGCCGCTTAGCGGAAGCCCAAATACCAGACGATTTCCAGCTACGGTCATTGTATCAGAAGATCGAAAAATTGCGCAAAGATCTTGAAAGAAAAGGGGTGGCTACCCGCAAAGGAGGCAATACCCATTTACCCTTTGAAGTACAGGCACAGCTTAGTCGTATTCGCGACCATGTGGTAAAAAAAGAGCTAGACTGGGCCAAAAAAGAATTGGACACCTTTTATGCAAAAAACGCCGGCTCCTACTCACACCTCCCTGAGCTTGATGAATACAAACAGCACATAGCAAAGCTGGAGATAGAGCAAAAACAAGCCGCAGCGCAAAAAGCCAGGGAAAATCAGGCTCGCCAACAGGCTGAACAACACGCCCAGGAGCTGAGCCGAATATGGGAGGAGAAGCTAAGGGGCGTCCCATACTTTGACGGAACATCGCGCAATGTGCAAGCCTTGATGCTAGAGCAAGCCAACTGTAAAAGAGGAGAAGAAGTGCTGGCGGCCTTCAAAGAAGTTACTTTTCCGGGGCAGCCTTCTATCACTGTGGAAAGCCTTCAAAGAGATGTTGAATCACGGATTATCGGATACCGGTCTAATCTCCCTCATACGATTTCTTTGTTGGCAGACCAACTTACACGCGATATAGAAGACAGGATAGAATTTCTTAACCAGGATACGGCCTGGCAGACCAACCCCACCCAAAAACCCTATATTATTAGTGACAGCGAAATGAACCAGTTTGTGGGGAAAGCAGAGGAGCTTAAACCCCTGTTTGAGCAAAATCCAGAGGGGATGGAGGCTGTAACCCATGCAATCAACCAGCTGACAGAAATAAACCAGGCACGAAAAAATGAGCGCAGCAAGCTTACCACAATGAAGCCCGAAGCCATGACAGGTGCAGAGGCACAAGAGGCCATCCATGCAGCCACAAAAGCACTTGCCCTGAAATACCCCCGGGCAAAGGTCAACAAATCAGCAGCAATTAGGAGGTGGGAGGAAAAACAGATAGAGGAGTGGGCTGACTCAACCCCAACCCAATGGATTAAAAAAAATACCAGGGAAACCACCGTTCAGATTTCTGCTGAAGTTGAGCCTGACAATCTTAAACTTTTCACCTTGCATGTGGAAAACGACATCAATGCGGACGGCTCCCATGGTCAAGCCCGCAGTCATATTATGCACGAAGAACAAATGGCCAATCCGTCAGTGGTTTAAGCCCCCCTGGGGAAAGCCCTTTATATCATTACAAACCTAAAAAGCACTTATCATGAAGACATTACGCACATTAACCATACTGGCCCTTGTTTGGGGGATTACATTGCCCGCCATGTCACAGGGTCGCAGACTAAGAGAACTAAGACAACAACTGCCCGAGCAAAAAACCGAAGAAAGCCGACCCGACAAACAGACCCCGGACAAGCAGGATTCACAGGCTCAAAAGGCACCCACCACCGGTCAGGTTTTTTATGTATCGATGGAAAATGGCAGCAATCGCAATGACGGAAGCCAGCAGGCCCCTTTTAAAAACATTGACAAGGCTATCAACGAAGCAGAGCCGGGAGCAAGAATCAATATTGCCGGTGGCGTTTATTTCGGCACCCTCAATATAGGATTCTTAGAGAGCGACAAACCCCTAAAACTATATGGAAGTTATGATGAAACCTTCAGCAAGCAGGATATTGTGGCCCATCCGACCCTAATACAGCCTGACAACCCCAGTGCCCGAACATCAAGAAGAGCCTTGCTAAGATTTACCCGGGATGTGGCTGGCACGGTGATAGACCATATGGTGTTTGACAGTGGGGAGCGCAATGCCTACCATGCCAGCGAAGGAGTTGTGGAAGGTGTTGAGGGGGGGCGCCTGATGATGCCCACCGAAAGCCCCAGCAACATGAATTCAACGGTGGGGGAACCACTGGTTCAGTTTGTAAGTGCCACAACCGGGGGCGATGTTATTATCCAAAACTGTGCTTTCCTCAATGGGGCAAGCTTTGGCTTACAAGCCGGGCACCGTAGCGGTACATTCACTGTAAGAAACAATGTGTTTGTGGCCAATAAAATGGCGGCCATTGAAATCTATGGCACATGTGCACAAACCGGAGGCCCCGGAGTGATGACTTCATGTGGTGATGTAGAAATCGCAAACAATACCATTCTATTTTCCTGGAGCAGAACCCACGACTTTCTGGATATGGGATATGGCATACGGATTATGACCCGGGCCAATTATAATATTCACAACAATATTATCGGGGCAAGTATTCTGGCTGCCATCGATCACACACGCTTTAATAAAGATGAATGGATTCATGTAAACAACAATACATTCTTCGTCAATAAGGACAAGGATCTGCATTACAGCCCGGCCAGCAACACACGGCTGAGAGTTGACGCCAAAGACTTTGAAGACCTTGAATTTGCAAGTGTTTCGGGTAACAAAAACCAAATACCTGAGCAACTCAGGGTTTGTAAAGCATACCTGGAAGGGTACTTAAACGCCAGGTACAGCGAAGAGGTAGACTTTGACCGAAATTCACCGGCCAACCAGTGGCGTGCCGCCCTGGGCATGAACATGCAGGGCACCATCAGCTCGGAAGCAACCATGTTTGCCAATAAATACCCCTGGAAAGAAGCCCTTGGCCTTTTTGGAAATGTTAACGGAGCGGGAGCACAAAAGCCAGTGAGCCAATAATTCCGGGTGAGGTGGCTTGATCACAAGCCACCTCATACTAACAAAAAAACACGTGGTCAACACCTTATCACAAAAAACCCGATTTTGTTTCCGGAGGTGTTTTATGGCAGGTCAGCTTACATACATCTGCTTTAATGATAGTTCCTTTTAATCAATATCTAAAAACTGACAAACATGAAAAAACATCTTTCAATCACAGCACTTTTTTGCATCCTCATTTCATATGCAAATGCACAATGGCAATGGATCAACCCCATGCCACCTGAAACCCATTACAAATCCGTCGCACATCTTACTGAAGAAACATACGTTACGATGGGGGAAAGTATAATTCTAAAAACTCAAGATGAAGGAAGAACATGGACGCAGACAGAACATCCTCCGGTTACAAATTTAAATAAAGTATTATTTCTAAATGCTGAAACCGGCTTTGTGTTGGGTGATGACGGATTGCTTTTAAAATCCTCTGATGGTGGTGATAGCTGGCAGAAAATGGATACGGGTACCGAGTCCACCTTTTGGGATGTTTACTTTGTAAATGAGCAATTGGGGTTTAT
>SLQX01000092.1 GCA_007131245.1 Bacteroidales bacterium | reverse complement strand
CAGCAATACACCCGAAATAAACAGGTGTTCAACCCGGGGGTTTAATAGGTATTTTGACTGTGAAAATGACCTGTGTGTTATATAGAATAAAGAAGGTTTACTTCTTTAAGGCCTGATGAAAACTTGAAACCTGGTACTATCCATTGCCGTTGGTTTTAACCAACGGGATTTGGGAATGTCGGCAATAAATAGAGTAAAGTGCTATTGTTTTATAGCTGGTTTATGAAAAGAAACTGCTCTCTTCATTTCGGGCTGATTTTATGCAAGCTGAAGCTGATGAATAAGACTAATGCCAGTGCTTTCAGCCCTGATAAAAAGTTGAATCAAAACACTATCCATTGCCGATTTGGGAATGTCCGGCATGCCGACACAAATGCCCATGCGTCAGCCCTGCTAAAAAGCTAAATCAAAGCCCTATCCATTGCCGTTGGCTTTAGCCAAAGGATTTGGGAATGTGCAGCATACCGGGGCTTTAGCCCCATTTAGAACTCATTGTAATAATGGCTCTGTCCTTGAGTGGAAGTATGGGGCTAAAGCCCCCTTTTTCTTAAAGAAGCTTTTTATCCGTTCCGTCTTACGGAACGGCAATAGATAGAGGGGAATACCATTGCATTAAAGAAATACTAATGAACAAGGAAGAGCTTTTTACTGAACTGAATGTAAAGGATCTGAAACTGATGTTTCAGTAAAAACTATGACTATTTACTTCAAGCCCTATCCATTGCCGTTGGCTTTAGCCAACGGATTTGGGAAGGTACAGAATACCGGGGCTTTAGCCCCATTTAGAACTTATTATAGCAATGGCTCTGTCCTTGGGGGAAGGACAGCTGTTTCTTATCAAAAATCATTAAAACTCCAGGACATACCTGCTGTTTTCCAAATCTCAAAACTCCAATTCTTTGTATCTTTGCTAAAATTTTCCGGCATCCCTTTGAATTATTTTCTTACAAACAACAGCTCCCTTATACAATGCTACATAAACTCCTGTTTTTAATAATTATAGCCTTGTTGGTCCATACAGCACTGCAAGGCCAGGAAATTGTCATCAACGAAGTAATGGCCTCCAACAGCACCACCCTTGCTGATGAAAACGGCGACTATGAAGACTGGATTGAGCTGTACAATGCTTCGGGAACAACAGTCAACCTGGAAGGTTTTGGATTATCCGATAATTATGAAGACCCTTTTCAATGGGTGTTCCCTTCGGTTGAGATACAGCCCGGCAACTTTCTCCTGGTATGGGCATCGGGCAAGGATCGCACCAACCCCAATTCAGCCCTCCACACCAATTTCAGAATAGCTTCTGCCGGTGAAGAGGTGCTTTTAACCGACCCTTACGGGCTATTGTTTGATGAGCTGCCCCCCATACCCATTCCTACCGATATCAGCTATGGCCGTCAGCCCGATGCGGGTGACAACTGGTACTATTTTGACGAGCCTACCCCCGGAGAATCCAACCACACCCAGGGTTTCTCCGGTATTACAGAGGCCCCGGAGTTTTCACAAACCACAGGCTTTTTCACCGATCCCTTTGAGCTGAATCTCTCGGTTACACAGCCCGGGGCAAGCATCCATTACACCCTGAACGGCTCCAGGCCCGACGAAAACTCACAGGTATATTCCGGTCCCATCCCAATCACCTCGCTGGAAGGAACACCCAACCATATTTCGATGATCCCAACCAATAACGACGGCAATCCGGGTCCCCCCAACTACGAAGGCTGGCAGCCACCCGCCGGCGAAGTGTTCAAAGTTAATGTGGTGCGGGCCGTGGCCATGGCCGACGACCAGCTGCCAGGCCCGGTAATCACCCACTCCTACCTGGTGGATGAAGATGGCGTGGACCGCTACAGCTTACCCATATTCTTTCTCAACACCGACGAGGAGAACTTTTTCGACCCCGACATGGGGATCTACATCCCGGGTTATCACAACAATATGTTTCAAAGGGGGCGTGAGTGGGAAAGACCCATGCACCTGGCATTTTTTGAAAAGGATGGCACCCATGCCTTCTCCGGCGACATGGGTGTGCGTATCCATGGGGGCACCACACGCAGCAGACCCAGAAAATCGCTGCGTATCTATGCAAGAAATCAATACAGCGACCCCTGGATCCAATACCAACTATTTGACGACAAGCCACAACAAAATTTCAAAAGACTGATTCTCAGAAATTCCGGCAACGACTGGGGCCAGGCCATCTTCAGAGACGGTTTTATGCAATACCTGGCCAAAGACCTCCATGTGGAGATACAATATTACCGCCCCGCCATCCTGTTCCTTAATGGTGAATACTGGGGCATCCATAATATCCGCGACCGCTACGATCAGCACTACATTTACAGCCACTACGGATTGCAGGAGCATGAAATGACGGTTCTTGAAAACAATTCGGTACTGGCTTATGGCAACCCCCAGGGCATCACCCATTACAACAGCATGCGTTCCTTTGTTGAAAACAACAACATGGCCTCGGCAACCAACTACCAGTATGTGCAAACCCTCATGGATACCGAAAGTTTCATTGATGCCCAAATCACCAATATCTTCATCATGAATACAGACTGGCCGGGCAACAATGTGAATTTTTTCAGGCGGCTCATCGACTATACTCCCGATGCACCTCCCGGCATGGATGGCCGGTGGAGATGGCATATTCTGGATACCGATTTTGGTTTTGGGCTGGATTTGCATTATGTAGTGGGGGTAAACGAAGGTCCTGCCCACAACACCCTTGCACTGGCAACCCAGGCAGGCAGCAACTCCTGGCCCAACTACGACTGGTCGACCATGCTGCTCAGAAGGTTGCTCCATAACAACCAGTTTCAAAACGATTTCATCAACCGCTTTGCTGACCTGATGAACACCACTTTTAAGGAAGAGAAAGTAACGGCCATTATAGATTCCATTGAAACACTGCTGCACCCCGAAATGGAAGAACATATTCACCGCTGGCAACGTCCTGACAATTTGCAACAGTGGGTGGATAATGTGCAGCGTATGCGCAACTTCGGACAAGACAGGCCTGCATATGTCAGAGCGCATATTCAAAATGAGTTTGATATCAATGGCACGTACAACATCCATCTAACAGTAAATGACAATCAGATGGGGCACATCCGACTCAATACCATTGAGCCATCGCTGGAACAAGGTTGGCAAGGGATTTACTTCAATGGCATACCCATTGAGCTGGAAGCCATTCCCCGGCCAGGCTACCAGTTTTCCCACTGGAGTGGCACGCAACAGAGCAACCAAAAAAACTGGGAAATCACCCTTAGCAGCGATGCAAACTTTACCGCCCATTTTGAGGAGAGTACAGACTTCCCGGGCGATGATCTCAACCCGCCGGCTTATAAGCTGACAAACGGCCCCTACACTTTTAACTACTGGAGTCCCCTGGAACCGGAAAACAGTTTTCCGCCCCACATGTTGTTTTTACAATCTGATCAGCCGGACCCGGAGCTCCAAACACCTATGACACAGCGTTATCACATACTCCATGATGATTATCACAGCGATGATGCCACCCTTACAGGCTTTCCTTATCAGCTTACCGGACGTACACGCATAAACGGGCTGGAAGAAGAGGGGATCTCTTTTATCAACACGGGCCGCGACCGGGACCTTGGCGCTGCGGTGCTGGCCCTGGACACCAGGGGACTGGAAGACATTACCGTATCATGGACCGCAGGTACGGTGATTCCCAATGCACGGAAATACGCCATCAGGCTGCAATATAAGGTCACTCCCTGGGCTGGGTTTACAGATGTAACAGGTGAAAACGGCCTTCCGGTGGAGTATATTCGATCCCCGGTGGAGGGTCACCAGCAAAGCTTTAGCCCGGTTGTTTTGCCGGAACAGGTAAACAACCAGGAATATGTGCAGCTCCGATGGAAGTATTATTACACCGGCCACCAGGTAGAGGTAGACCATGGACGCAGGGATATGCTCAGGCTGGATAATATCGAAGTAAATGCTTTAACCCTGGATGCAGAGAGTAGCCGGGCCGAAATGCAACGGCCCGGGCTGATGCAAAACCAACCCAACCCCGCGTCTACCCAAACGCAAATATCCTTTTCCCTTCCGGGGCATGGACATGTTGAAATTTCGCTTTATGATGCATGGGGCAGGCATCTGCAAAAGATTACCTCTGGCGATTATCCGGCCGGCACCCACTCCCTTGATGTTGATGTTACCCACCTGGAGGCAGGGGTCTATTTTTACCAAATGGAAAGCGGGAGGTTTTCGCAGGTTAAAAAAATTATCGTACAGTGATGGAGAAAGCAAAGATATGGCAAAAGCTGTGGCAGGTGATCAAAAACACAGCCATACGTTGGGACAAATCAGGCCCCTGGCGGCAAAGCGCCATACTGGCCTATTATTCTATCTTCTCCCTGCCTGCAGTTTTGCTGATCATCATTGTCATTGCCGGGTATTTTTTCGGAGAAGAGGCTGTTTCCAAAGAGCTATCAGTACAAATTGCTGACATGATTGGCCAGGATGCAGCCCGCATGGTGGAAACCATGGTAGCCAACGCCGCCGAAACCGGCTCATCTACCACCGCCATGCTGATGGGAGTCGGGTTTTTGATTTTCGGGGCCACCACATTGTTTTATCACCTGCAACTCTCACTCAACAGGATTTGGGGTGTTGTACCCAATCCCAGACGGGCCTTTGTAAAATACCTGAAAGACCGCCTCTTCTCATTCGGGCTGGTGTTGGCAACAGGCTTTTTGATGCTCCTGTCGCTGGTGGTCACCTCGGTGCTGGCCATCCTTAGCAGTTACATCCAAAACCTTTGGCCGGAAGTGATTGTCTCATTGCTAAACCTGGCTAACTATCTCATTGCTTTCATTGTAACCACCATTTTGTTTGCCCTGATATTTAAAGTACTGCCTGATGCTATCATCCGTTGGCGATCAGTTTGGGTGGGAGCCATACTCACTTCGCTGTTGTTTGCTTTGGGACGTTTCGGGCTGAGCATATACTTCAGCACCACCGAGCCAGGCTCCATCTATGGTGCAGCAGGTGCCATTATCCTGATTTTGATCTGGACCTCCTATGTGTCGATGATTCTGCTTTTCGGGGCCGAATTTACCCGGCAGTGGTCCAACACTTTTGGCTATGGAATTCAACCCAGCGAAAATGCAGACCTTATCAATGATGGTGAAGGGATGGACCAGTTCCTGCAAACACAAAGTGAATAAAATTTTATAAAACGCATGTTTGCATTAAAAAAAAATATGTATACTTGCATCTTCAAAACAAACAAAACATGATTTACACAATACATACTCATAATTTCTGGTGGTGGCACAGCAAGAATTCAAGCTGTGTTGAGCGTACCGGTTACCTGTGATTATGTAATTTTTAGGATTGTACCTGTAAAAACATAAAATACCCCAAGGCCCGCTTGACACCCAAGCGGGCTTTTTTTTT
>SLQX01000179.1 GCA_007131245.1 Bacteroidales bacterium | reverse complement strand
TAAAATTGTTAAAAATTAAAATAAATTAAAGATAGTTTAATAATTTTGATAAGAATTAAAAGAATTCAATTAAAAGACAATGTTATGATATTTAGGGTAGAAGGAATTTGTGATTTAGGCTGTGTCAGAACAAACAATGAAGATCATATTCTGATTCATGATAAAGTATTTACAAATAGTCGTAAAAGCTTGGATCTAGATGTGGAAAGCCCTGCGGTTTTTGCTGTAGCCGATGGTATGGGAGGGCATAATGCAGGTGAAGTTGCCAGTGAAATGGTTTTAAACAGTTTGAATAAGTGGCGCCAAACTGCAGAACCTGGTTTGATGCTCAGGGGTTTTAAGCATGCTATGGATGACTGGTTGAGTGCTACGCACGCTGATTTATTGAAAGCCACCGCTGGCGACCCCGATCTTGACGGCATGGGAACCACACTTACAGGATTGTTTTTCGGGACAAAAAGATTATATGTATTTAATGCTGGCGACAGCCGCCTTTATTCTTATCGCAAAGGAAAGTTTAAAAAACTCACCAACGATCATACCGTATCTGAGGTTACCGGTCAGAGAGGTGCATACAGCAACTTACTTGTGAATTGTATTGGGGCTACCAACACCCCATCACTTGAAATTACAAATATTACCAAGGAATTATCCCCCGACACTATTTTTCTTTTATGTTCTGACGGTCTTAGTAATATGCTTCCCGAGGAGGAAATTGCTTACTACCTGGGCAAACGCGACCTGATAAGTATGGTAGAAAAAGCGAAAGAAAAAGGGGGGAAAGATAATATTTCTGCCATAAGCATCCATCTTAAAGAGAAATAAGCTTTTGGTTACCGTTGGATTGTATTGAAGTGCATAAAAAACTATTTAAATCCCCTCTCTTTTTTAATCCGGTCCCAGGCTTCATTTACCTTTTGAAACTTCTCCTTGGCTGCCTGCTGAAACTCTTCACCTAAATGACTTACCCTGTCTGGATGGTATTTTAGTGCCATGGAGCGGTAAGCTTGTTTAATCTCCTGTTCATCTGCCGAAGGGGATACTTCCAGAATTTTGTAAGCACTGTCTGTTTCCTTGACAAACATGTTTTTAATGGATTTGAAATCCTGGGGAGCAATGTTAAGCCACTGGGAAATATTTTCAATGGTTTTTATTTCATTGGGATGGGCGTGACCATCAGCAAGGGCAATACCAAAGAGATAATGGAGTAACTGCAAGCGGCTATGCAAATCCATGTTTGAGCTTATTTGCAGACAAACTTGTTGTAAGGGGATTTCTTGTTTTAGGATATCCCTGAAAGCCTGCATATAATGCCTGGTTTGGGCCACTCCAAAGTTGTTCACAAAAAAGGATTTAATGAAATCAAGCTCTGAGCGGAGTTGTTTTCCATCGGCTTTCATAACAGCCGCTGAAAGCACCAGCAGACTGATCCTGAAGTCACCTGGTTGTGTAGATTTTTGATTGGCCTTGTATTCATATTCTCCCGAGTTCATGCTTTCAAAGGCCGATCCCATCAAAAATCCAACAATAGCGCCAATCGGGCCGCCAAAAGCCCATCCTAGCCCCCCCAATATCCATTTGCTATAACTACTCTTTGCCATTCTGTTTGGGTTTGTTGTTTTAGGTGTTTATGTGTTATTGTGATAAGATAGAAACATCTTTGTTAAAAAATTCTGTTTCCAAATTCAAAGTTATAGAATTTTCTTACTTTTCTTCAAAGAAAGCCAATGAACAGGGGTAATGTGGCTCTATGCAAAAGTTTTGGTGCCTCATTTTTGCACCGGGATCGCTTCAACTTTGGGTAACCTAATTGTATTACTTTGATTGATTTACTACTTAATGAATTCCCTGGCACATCCGGGTATGCCACGTTTTCCTGTTTAATAATAAATCTTTTTTATTGCCCTGGGGATAAAATCTATGATGTCGCCTGCTGCGAGGCTCTCTACATTTTTCCGGGCCACTGATAAATCGGCCGCCAGGCCATGCAGAAATACGCCGGCCATGGCACTGTATTGAGGGGAGTATCCCTGGGCCAGTAGTCCCACTATCATACCTGTAAGCACATCTCCACTCCCTCCTGTAGCCAAACCGGGATTGCCGGTAGAGTTAAAGATGCATTGCTTATCGGGTCCAATAATGGCTGTGTGGGCTCCTTTTAAAACAATATAGCACTTAAAGCGGAAGGCAAGATTTCTGGCCTTTTCCAACCTGTCCCATCCAGTACTGTTTTTTCCAGCTAAACGGTCCATTTCACCAACATGCGGTGTTAGAATACTGCCAGGGGGCAAAAATGATAGCCATGTGGGGTTTTCTGCCAGGATGTTCAACGCATCCGCATCAAAAACCATGGGACGTGATGCATTTTGAATGAGTAGTTTGAGTGCATTCTGTGTTTGCTTTTCTGTGCCCAGCCCCGGGCCTGTGGCAATAGCCGAATAAGGGGCTATTTCTGTAAGAGCGGTAAAATACTTTTCATTTTCATCAACTGAAACCATCCCTTCGGGTACCGATATTTGTTGTATGGAATAATTGGCAGAAGGGATATGTGCTGTCAGCAAGCCAACCCCGGTCCGGATGGCCGCTTTTGTGGCCAGCACTGCGGCCCCGCTTTTCCCATAACTGCCTGCTACCAGCAGAGCATGACCGAATGTGCCTTTGTGATCAAATTTTTTGCGGAACACGTAAAAGGGCAAAAGGTCCTGCTTTACCTGGAAATAATATGGGGTTTCCTGTTTTTCAATAAATCCTGCATCCAGTCCGATGTCAAGAACCTGCCAGTGACCTATAAAAGGATCGTTTTCAGCAAACATAAAGGCCAGTTTGGGAAGCTGAAAAGTGAACGTATAGTCTGCTTTTATAATGTTTTCTCTGATATTTTGGGAGTTATCCTCCGCAAAAAGTCCGGCAGGTATATCAACAGAAATAACGCGGGTTTCAGATGCGTTGATATGGTGTACTACCTTTGCCGGGAATCCTTCCAAAGGGCGGCTAAGACCACTTCCAAAAAGCGCTTCAATGATAATATCTTCCCCGGATAATTGGGGCAGCTCTTTTTCGTCTTGAACTTGCTGTACGCGGGCCCTGCGAAGCTTGCGAAGTCTTTTTTCATTGACCTGAAAATCGGGGGAAGCTGTGGAGGTGTGGACGATGATATAGGTGGTTACTTTATACCCTGCCAGTGTGAGCATCCTTGCTATGGCCAGACCATCTCCGCCGTTGTTGCCCATTCCGCAAAAAACCTTTATGGAATCTTGCTTTTTAAGTCGCTTTTTTAATTGATCAAAAAAGGCCTTGGATGCCCTTTCCATCAGATCAATGGATGCGATTGGCTCGTTTTCAATGGTGTAGGCATCTGCTTCACGTATCTGAGAGGTGTTTAGAATTTTCATTTTATCTTTCATTTTATTGTATGATCCTTGTAAGTGCTTGTGTATTATATAACAAACTGGATGTAAACTGGTTTCCAACAGGATTATTATATGTGCTTATAACCTGGGTGAGTATGTTTTATCCATCACCCTGTAACAAA
The DNA here is from genome assembly GCA_007131245.1 of Bacteroidales bacterium. Taxonomy (GTDB): domain Bacteria; phylum Bacteroidota; class Bacteroidia; order Bacteroidales; family UBA7960; genus SKVR01. The sequence goes on along the minus strand of SLQX01000179.1, from coordinate 15,139 downwards.
TGACACGATTCATCGTCGTACGAAATTACAAAAACCTTGTTTGTTTTTACTTATTAGGGTAAAAATCCAGATTTTATATCTATATTATTCCATTAATTTTACAAGAATGACAAAATCTCCTTTTAGTTATTTACTTTTTTTGGTGATTTCCATTTTGGGCTCATATCCTGTCTTTTCAACGGGTGTAAAGGGCACGGTTGTGGATAGTGAGGGTATGCCTGTCCCCTTTGCGGCCATTTATGTGCCTGCTATCCATCATGGTACCACAGCCAACCTGGAGGGTGAATTTGAACTATCCCTGGAGCCAGGTAATTATGAGTTGGTTTTTCAATACCTTGGCTACCGCCGTGAGACCAGGCAGGTGCAAATTGAAGGAGTGACTGCTGAAATACATGTAATCCTGGAAGAGCAGCAATATGCTCTTCCGGAAATTATTGTAAGTGCCAGTGGTGAAGATCCTGCATATTTTATCATGCGCAAAGCTATTGGCATGAGCCAGTATTACCTTAACCAGGTTTCTGAGTACACTTGCCAGGTTTACCTGAAAGGCACAGGGGTGCTAACCCGTATTCCCGCCATCATGCGACGTCAATTTGAGAGGGAAGGGGTAGAACAGGACAAGTATTTTGTTACAGAGACCATTTCCCTATTGCAGTATAGTTTGCCCAACAAGCTGGAAACTAAAGTGTTGTCAACCCGCAGTTCGGGTGATGACAACCAAACCAACCCCATGTCATTTGTTACCATGAGCTTGTATCGCGATATAAATGGAATAATATCGCCTCTTAGCCGAAGTGCTTTCCAGGTTTACAAGTTTCAGCTGAAAGGTTCATTCATGGAAAACGGGATACAGGTAAACAAGATTAAGGTAATTCCGAAAAGGGCCGGAAATGACCTCTATGCCGGCTATATTTACATAAAAGACGAAACATGGAGTCTTCATTCTGTGGATTTAAGTGTGGAACATTCGCTGTTTAGTATTGACATTCGACAGGTTTACAGTCCTGTGGGTGAGGGAGTTTGGATGCCGGTGAGTCACGATTTTGATATCCGGGCAGGGGTTATGGGGCTTGAAATAGAATATAAATATATTGCAACGGTGAGTAATTATGATATTAAATTGAATCCCCGTATCGACCATGCCTTCTATCGGGAAAGAATGAGAAGCAGTGATAAACTTTCTCTCCTTGAGGGCAGGAGGGGCGCTGCTATAGAAGCAGGTGCCGGAAGCCCTGAAATGGTAGAACGGTCAGCACCCAAAACAAGGAGGCAACAACGCATCGATCGCCTCATGGCCAAAGATGATTTGACCAACAGAGAGATGCGCCAGCTTAATCGTCTTGTAAGGCGTGAAGCGCGTGCTTCAAGACCCAAGCCATCTCTTGAGCTTCGTGATTTGACCATAAATATGGAGGATAGTGCCAGGGTTCGCCCGGCTGAATACTGGAAAGAAAACCGGCCGGTGCCCCTTACTCCCGATGAAGTGGAAAGTTTTAACCAGGTAATTACGAACGAGGATGATGCGGAACAAAAAACGGGTTCTGCTCTCAGGCAAATACTCACTGGTTCGCGCTATACCTTGGGTGATAACCGTCGTTTTGTGCACAATGGTCTGGTATCCCTTTCAGCCTTTGATTATAACACGGTGGATGGGTGGGTTTATTCCCAGAGAATACGTTTTGAAAATCAGCTTACCGGTGACCGTCGGCTCTCTTTTTCTAACACATCGGGCTGGGCTTTTGCCCGCAGTGGGTTTCAATCCCAATTTGATGCAGAGTTTCTCTATCATCCATTTCGCAGGGCAAATATTAGATTAAGCGCTGGTAGCGCTTCCCGGGATTTTCAGGATGACCAGTCCATGCATTCTTTTTTGAATGCCATGTCCACACTGTTTTTTAAGCAAAACTACTGGAAACTATACCAGAACGATTATATCCAGGCCACGCATCGGTTTGACTTGATCAACGGGTTGGTTGTTTCAACAGGGGCTACCTTCAGTCAAAGAAAGCCCCTGGTAAATAATTCAGACTTTTACATAGCCAATTTAACGGGGAACCGGTTTACAGATAATATTCCTGCAATTAAGGGGTTTGAAAAGGACTTGTTGAATGCCCATACTGCTTTTATCCTGGATGCCAGGCTGAGCTATACCCCCAGGTATTATTATTACAGAATTGGAGAGGCAAAGCAAATGGCCTATTCACATTACCCAACCTTTTCATTGGGATACCGCGAAGCCCTGGATGGTGTTGTTGGAAGTGATGCAAGATTTCGCCAGGCAGAAGTTTCAGTGAATCATGATTTTTCTGTTCGTTTGATGGGTGATTTTTCTTATGAAGTAACTGCTGGCCGTTTCTTTTTAACAGAAAGTTTATTTACACCCGACTTTAAGCATTTTCGCACAAGTCCTGCCCTGGTAGCAGGTAATAACGTCTTTAGCAGGTTCAGAGCGTTGGACTATTACAACTACAGTACCGATAGAGAATACTTTTATGGGCATTTCCAGTTTGCCAACAACAGGATCTTCTTAAAGAGGTTGCCTTTTCTTGCCCAATCCCTTATCAGGGAAAAGCTTTATTTTAATACACTTGCGGTGCAGGGGCAGAAACCATGGTTTGAAGCCGGGTATGGACTGGATCAGGTTTTTCTGTTTTTCAATGCTGAGGTAGTTACTTCTTTTCGCGCAGGCAAACACCATTTTACGGGTTTTCGGGTTTTAATTCCTCTCTCAGAGGGAGGGGAAATAAGATTATAAACCATCCGACACCCCAAATCTCCCAACGCTTATTAGACTGTTACACCATTTATTTCAGAAAAAATTCTTTAAAGCTAAATATGGTAAAGGTTGTTATTTGTGCTGATTTGAAAAGTAAGAAATATTAGGGTAAGCAAGTGTTTTAAACACATTGTTTGTAAGAATAAATCTACAAGTGATAGAAGCAAGTTGTGGATGCAATAAAGTGGAGGGGCGAAAATTCGGAAAAAGTTTGTTTATTCGTGTTAACTGGTTTATATTTAAATCTTGAATAAGTCTGATAGCATTTAATTTGTATATAAAAAAACTGATTTAGCCTGGTTTTACTTGCTTTTAAGCGAGTAATCGTCAGGTTTTCCACAGTTTATAACTCAAATAAACCGGGCAAAATATATGGGCTGGTATAGCAAAGAAATTGGAGAAAAAAAGCAGCAAAAAGCTACGCTCTGGATTCAGTGTAAAGGTTGTAAATCTCACATTTGGGAGCAAGAATGGGTTAAAAACCTAAACGTTTGTCCCAACTGTAACTATCACGGTGGCATTACTGCCACTCATCGTGCAAATCTGTTGTTTGACAAAAATAGTTTTTACGAACTGTTTGCTGATGTCAGCCCTGTGGACTCCCTTGGATTTAAGGATCTGAAAGGAAGTTATGAGGATAAGATTACGGCCAACAAAAATAAAACCGGAATTAACGAAGCGGTCATAACTGGCAAAGGACAGATAGAAGGTATACCAGCAGTAGCAGCCATTATGGATTTTCGGTTTTTAGGGGGAAGCCTGGGTAGCGGAACGGGGGAGAAAATTCTCCAGGCCGCTAATTTTGCCTATGATCATAATCTGCCATATATTGTATTTTCAGCCTCAGGAGGTGCCCGTATGCAGGAAGGTGTTTTGTCGCTGATGCAAATGGCTAAAACCTGTGCTGGTGTAGCCCGCCTTAACAAAAAAAACATTCCATTTATTTCGGTACTTACCAATCCCACTACGGGTGGTGTTACAGCTAGCTATGCTATGATGGGAGATTTGAATATTTCTGAACCCGGTGCTGTTATTGGATTTGCCGGGCGTCGTGTGATTGAACAAACCATTGGTGAAAAGCTGCCCGATGATTTTCAGACAGCAGAATACCTGCTGGAACATGGCTTTATCGATGCCATCGTAAACCGTAAAGATATTAAGTCATACCTGGGTAATGTGCTTAGCTATTATAATCGCTGATTATTACCATAAAAGAATCTAATTATTAACCAAAACATACAGCAATGGCCATAACAACAGGTTTAAAGGTTCTGGAAAAAGAACAGAGCCCCAGCAAAACAGCCAAACGACCTGGTCAACCTTCAAAGCTTTCCCCATGGGATATTGTCAAGGTTAGCCGACATAGTGAAAGACCTGTTTTTGAAGATTATATTGAGCTTATCAGTACGGGTTTTATGGAATTACATGGCGACAGGTATTATGCTGATGACAGGGCCATCAGGGGAGGGTTTGCCCATATTGACGGTCACAAAGTGATGCTCATCGGCCACAATAAGGGTAAAAATACCAACCAAAATGTGGAGAGAAACTTTGGTATGGCCAAACCCGAAGGATATCGCAAAGCACTACGCTTGATGAAGCTGGCTCAACGATTTAACCTTCCCGTTGTAACCATGATTGACACACCGGGCGCTTTTCCCGGAATGGAAGCAGAGGAGAGGGGACAGGCAGAGTCTATTGCAAAAAATATTACAGAAATGGCTGGTATCGAAGTGCCCATTATCTCTGTTGTTATAGGAGAGGGAGGAAGTGGCGGAGCCCTGGGAATCGGGGTAGGCGACAGAATAGTAATGTTGTCCAATGCTATCTATTCTGTGATTTCTCCTGAAGGTTGTGCCAGTATCTTGTGGCGTGATGCAAAATATGCTCCCGATGCAGCCAGGGCGCTTAACCTAACAGCTCATGCATTGCTTAAGCACGATGTTATTGATGCAATTATTGATGAGCCTGGTGAAGGTGCGCATACCAATTACAAGGTCATTGCCGAAAAGGTTAAAAAATACATCTCTGGACAATTAAAAGTATTGTCAAACATTCCTGTTGAGATACTTTTGCAGGAGCGGTTTGAGAAATATTCTGCAATGGGTAAGTTTGAGAGGTTGGTATGAAGACCCAAACATTGTAACAATTGTTCGTTGTGGGTTGGTGGTTATATTGAACTACCTACCCTTTAACTATTAAAATAGTCTATGGAAAACAAAGAATTGAGAATTACCGACACAACCCTGCGTGACGGACACCAGTCACTGTGGGCTACCCGCATGAGAACCAGGGATATTTTGGATATCATTGATACCATTGATAATGTGGGCTACTATTCACTGGAGGTTTGGGGGGGTGCTACCTTTGATGTTTGTTTGAGATTTTTGCGTGAAAGCCCATGGGAAAGGCTTCGCCTGATTAAGGGAAAAGCCCGGAATACTCCCTTGCAAATGTTGCTACGGGGGCAAAATATTGTAGGATACAAAAATTATCCGGACGATCTGCTGGATCGGTTTATCGAAACAGCGCATCTGAATGGAATAGATATTTTCCGGATTTTTGATGCTCTTAATGATACCCGGAATCTTGAAGCCGCTATAAAATCGGTAAAAAAACATGGAGCACATGCCCAGGGAACCTTGTCATACACCACTAGTCCGGCGCATACTGTTGAAAAGTATGTTCAGTACGCCCGTGAGCAGGTGCAACTGGGAATTGATTCATTGTGTATTAAAGATATGGCGGGGATATTATCACCTGTACGTTCGCGTGAGCTGGTAAGGGCCCTGAAGAGTGAATTGGATATCCCGGTTCAGATACATTGCCATGCTACCAGCGGTATGGCTGAAACGTCTTATTTTGAGGGTGTAAAAGCGGGAGCAGGGGCCATTGACTGTGCAGTGGCATCCATGGCAGGTTTTTCTTCACAGCCACCTGTACAAACCATGCACGCCATCTTTTCGGAAACCGATTACCAGGTGGATTTGGATATGGAAGCCATGAGAAAGGTGAACAAATACTTTGCTGATCTTACCCCAAGTCGCACCAAAGGTCGGGGCTTTGAGCCTTCTATCGATGCCGAAATTCTGGTACACCAAATTCCGGGTGGAATGATTTCCAACTTTCGCTCTCAGCTTGAGCAGCAGGATGCCCTGGAAAAATTGCCACAAGCCCTGGAGGAGGTTACAAAAGTCAGAAAGGATCTTGGATATCCGCCATTGGTAACACCCACCAGCCAGATTGTTGGAACACAGGCGGTGATGAATGTGTTGTCGGGAGAAAGGTACAAAATTGTACCACAGGAAGTAAAAAACTATGTAAAAGGCATGTATGGTCGCTCTCCGGCTCTCATCAGCAAAAGCTTTATGAAGAAAATTCTGGGTGATGAGAAGCCTATCGAACACCGGCCAGCGGACGATTTGCAGAATGTATTACCTACCGTAACCAAAAATATTGCACAGCCGGAGCTCATTCAAGATGAAGAGGATATCCTGTCCTATAGTCTTTTCCCGGAAATCGCCATGGAATATTTTAAGTGGCGTGCAATTCCCGAAGCGCAAAGGCCAAAATCTCCTGCAGATTTGGAAATTGAAGAGCTTGAAAAAGGAAAAACAGGTCAACCTCAGGAGCAAAATGAGGCACCGGATCAAAAAATGGAAAAAATGCTTCATGCTGATGACTATGCCGGCATCAGTTCCATATTACAGCAAGCATCATCTTTGCAGCTAAATGAGTTGATTATTCAAAAAGGAGATTTTAATATATCGCTTTTATCGGGTAACGGAAATGGTCAGAAGGTTTCTGCACCCCGCCCTGCTGCCCCGCTAGGCACACAAAAAGATGAACCCACAGCGTCTCAAATGCCCAAACCAGATGAGGTAGTCGTGCCAGACGATGTAACCACTGGTGATACCATTGATGCTGTTATGGCTGGTACTTTTTATGCAGCACCCAATGAAAACGCCGACTCTTTTGTAAAACCCGGAGATGAGGTTAATTCCGGAGATACCGTTTGTATTTTAGAGGCCATGAAACTTTTCAATGAGATCCAGGCTCCTTCTAAATGTAAAATTCTGAAAGTATTGGTGCAAAGCGGTGAAAAGGTAAAGAAAGGGAGCCCGTTGATGGAGATACAAAAACTGTAGTTAATTTTAAGATCAAGCGTAATTGAGAAGTTGATTTCAGTTTGGAGCATTTGTAAGCCGGATTAGTTAAGTTCCTTGCTTTCAAATGCTTTTTTGTACTTGCTAGCTTTTGGTCCTGGCAGTTTCTGATTTCCTGAAGGTATTTTTAAGAATACTTTTGCGGCTGGTATGCAGGTGCTCCATTTCCAGCGCTTCGATTTCTTTTTCAAGCAAGTTTAATTCGTTTAAAATCAGGTATTTAAACTTTATTAGTGCATTCAAAGAAAAAGATGTTTTCCAGAAGTTGGAAAACTCTTCAATATAATCAGATATAAGAAACACACTATCATCAATCTTTTCTTGCAATTCCCGTAACTGTTTAAGAAGTTCTTTCCTGTTTTGGATGTTTTCTTTATTATAAAATTCAGGATTTGATTCGATATTACGCTGAAGTTCCTTCAGTGAGTTTGTTATGCTCTCATTGGCATCAAAGCAGATATGGCGAAACTTTCTCAATAATACCAGGTCTGACTCTACCCGGGCAAAACCTTTGTCCATGGCAGTAAATAACTGTGCAATACCGAGTGAAATTTTCTGAATTCTGATAATTCTTTTATCCATATCTCATTTTGTCTTTTGGAAATTGATGTTTTGTGTTTGGTGTCTGGGTTTCAAAGATAATGAGCTGTTTTGACAAATACCGTCGGGCTGATATTTTGTATATACAATATTAGGAAAAATAAAAAAATAAAAAAATGATGGCTTAACCTTGTAAAATGAAGGTTCAGATTATTAAATCTTTTTTTGAGGGGTTTAATTATTGGGTTAGACAAAAATAGTTATACCAAAAAAAGTTTTTATGTTTTTAAAACACAGAAAAAGAGTGCATTACGGTTAATTGTTGATAAGTTTTCCAAATTTATTCCATAAGTATATTGCCATCGCATGGGATATATTTTTAAGTTATGCATATACTTTTAATTTGTAACTATTCTTAATTACTCAAATTTTCATGGAAATTGTCTTTTGATGAAAATATTTAACAAAAAACTATTGCCATAAATAATAAAAGTTCTAACTTTGTGCCATCCTTTTTTTCCAAACCATGGACCAGGCAGCGCTGGGAAATCTGGCAAAACCTTGTTTGTAAGAGGAAAAGTTCTTTTAAAGATGATTTAATTGATTTGATTTACACAAACGTTTTCTGATTGTTCAGCTGTCATGTCAAAAGGAAAACGTCCAGTGTTGTCTGGTTTTTTTGGTTTTTTTTTATGTAAGGTTCGCAATCGATTGCAATATAAAAACATAAAGAGAAAAAAAGGAATTACATCGAAACTGTAAGAGACAATATTTTACTATACAACTGATACATTTTTTACCTCGCCCGGCGGGGTTTTTTTATGTCTTGACTTTAATACCAGCACTAGCAGGTGGTGCTATACTTTCGGCCTTCCCCTGATGCTTTATCTTAATAAGATTAAGTTAGCAAGCAAACCTTACTTAATGAACTTTGTCCCTGATTTTATTGGTTGTAAAATACTTCTTCTTTTTAACACGGTGAACGTAATAATAAGAAAATGGGCATTCTCATTAAACAATTTCTGCTATTAATTTGTGTATCTACAGATTTAATATAAAAAATACTCACCCTGTTTGGTTTTAGGATATGATATAGCTCCTATACGTTTGTGTTTTCCTTGCCAAAGCGGGATTTAGACACCAATGCTTAAATTATTTCTTTGTTTAAAACCCAATAAATATCAAAATATGCTTCTAAATAGCAAAAAAAACCCATAAATCACTGAAAAAACATTATATTTGAATATAGATATATTTATAGGTGTAGGTTATATTTTGATATGTGAGAAGGATAAAAAAATATTTACAGGCAGGATTGAGTATTCATCAGAATAAGATTGAATTAAGTAATTGGCCTGATAGCCTTTCTCGACAGGGGCGATAGAACCTGTATGAATGTGCGCTTCACCCAAAATCGTTCGTAAATTGTGTTAGTGAGCTCACTCCTTTGGTACACATGCTCTTGTCGCCGGTTTTTATGCAAGTTGTTTAAGGAATTAACTGACAAATCATCATGCCCGGTAAAGTAAAACAGATAAAGCCTGCATATAAACGTTAAACACAAAACTTTTTTTTAATGCAATTAAATAAGCAAATAGTATTCAGTATTTTTTTGGTCGTATTCCTGTTTTCTTCGTGTGTCCCGGTGAGCAGAATCGCTTATGTCCAGTCGGATCGAGGAACTCATCCATCCCAAATGGTGTATGAAGGTGAAGCAGTGGACACTAAAATACGACCAGGAGATGAAGTATACATAAGAATCAGCAGTGCTGATGACGATCCTACTAACATTACTGGTGATGCACAAAGGGTTTATGATGCCAATTTAATGAGTTATACGGTGAATGATAAGGGTGAGGTTAAACTACCATACACAGGAAGGATAAATCTTGAAGGTCTTTCATTGGAGGAAGCCTCAGATAAGATTGAGGAAAGCCTTGGGCAATATCTGTATCTTCCTTCGGTTTATGTCCGTTTTATTAATACCAAAGTTACGGTTTTGGGTGAGGTGAATCAGCCGGGTGTTTATATGTTTGATTACAAAAATATTAATATTTTGCAAGCTATTGGTTACGCCCGTGATATAACTGAGTTTGGCAATCGGCGTGATGTTTTGCTCATTCGGGAAGAGGGATCTAAAAGAAGTAAGCATTACATCGATTTGCTTGACGATGATTTGCTGGAATCAGAATGGTATACACTCAAATCGGGCGATGTGGTTTTTGTGGAGCCAATGAGCAGGAAAAAGTGGGGGATGACAACGGTGCCTTATAACTTGCTGCTGACCATCATTTCTACAGGACTGTTTGTATATACTGCTTTTAATTAAATCATTTATATCTGCACCAGGGGTGATTCAGCTCTCAACCAAATATTCGAGAAAAAAATTTCTGATACACGAAACAAATAAGTTTAAATGAAGGAATCCAAAGATATTTTAGCAATCAATCTCGAATCAGCCATCAAAGGCTTGCTCAAGTATTGGTATTTACTTGCTGTTAGTGTGTTGCTTGTTGTCGGGTTAATGTTTGTATACCTCAAATATACTTCCAAAACATACAGAGTAGGTGCTGCGGTACTTTTACAAATTGATGACAAAGGGCAGGCACCCAGGGGAAACAATGACCTTTTGAGGGCATTTGACTTTATCCAGCAGGAGAAAAGTTTTCAGAATGAAGTTTTTATTTTGCAGTCGCTTCCCCTGGTACGCGAAGTCGTTGGAGAAATGGACCTACGTACCTCCTATTTTATGCAAGATAACCTGATACCCAGCAGGTTTCAGTTTGGATTGGAAAACATTTATAAAAACACGCCCATTTTAGTAATTCCTGAAGAAGGTAACTCTCAACCGGTTGACTTACTTTTTCAGGTGGAAGTAATTGATGATAACCGGTTTTATTTATGGGCCAGTGGTGATGAGGTTGAGCTGTTGGATTTCAACAATGAAAGAACAACAGGATATGCACATGATTTTCAGATGAGCGGTATCTATAATTTTGGAGAAACTATCAGCAATGAATACGCCTCTTTTCGCGTGCTACTTAATGCTAACTACCAGGTTGAAAATTATCTGGATAAGAATTTGTATTTTCAGTTTAACAACCTTGACAGGCTGGCGGGGCAGTTCAAAGGAGGGCTTAGTGCAGATGCACAGGGGCTTGAATCCACAATGGCTCATATTGAATTCAGATCTCAGAATGTACGGTTGGGTATGGATTTTTTAACCAAACTGATCGATACTTACATCGAAAACAACCTGGAAGAAGCCAATATGCTTGCCAACAAAACCATTGAACATATTGAGAGACAGCTTGTAGACGTATCAGGTGACTTGAATCTCTCGGAGTGGCAGCTTGAGAATCTGCGTTCTGACCGGGGTGTTATTAGTGTTGAAGATGAGTCACAAAACATTAATCAGCAATTGCGAACACTGGAAAACCGACGCGATGATGTGCAAAGGCGTCTCAGCTATCTCAGGCAGATGGATGGGTACTTTAAACAATATAAAGATTCTGCTAAGATTCTTGCCCCTTCTTCACTGGGTTTGGACGATCCAATTTTAAACAGCCTGATACAGGAATTAACCAACCTTAATGCCGAAAAGCAAAGGATTGTCAGCCAGGACCAGATGAGAAATCCCAGGTTGACTACCCTGAATATTAGAATTGATAACCTAAAGGATGTTATTTCTGAAAATATTACTTTTAGCCTGGAAAATACACGTAACGAAATAGATGATCTTGATCGACGAATTGAAAACCTGAACCAGGAGTTTGCTGGATTGCCCGGCACCCAGCGTGAGTTGCTGGGCATTGAAAGAAGGTTTAAACTCAATGATGCCACTTACACATCTTTGCTTGAGCGCCGGATTCATGCACAAATACTCAAAGCCTCAAAATTGCCCGATGCTAAAGTCATTGAACCTCCGCGTTACCATGGGGTTGCCAGTCCCAGGAGAACTATCATGCTTGCCCTGGCACTTTTTGTTGGGCTGGTATTTCCTTCCAGTATTATTGTTGGAAAAGATTTGATACTCAATCGTTTGAAGGCTCGTGATGATGTAAGTATGATAACCAATTTGCCCACCGTGGGCTATATCCCTTTCGATACCTCTGGAGAAACCTCTGTGTTGAACTATCCTCAATCGCCAATGGCTGAGTCATTCTATATGCTAAGAAGCAATCTTGTCTATTACTTGCACGGAGAGAGTAACAAAATAATCCTTGTTACATCCTCCATCCCAGGAGAAGGAAAATCATTTTCTGCCTATAACCTGGCAACTAGTTTTGCATTCTCAAACAGTAAAACTGTTTTGGTGGAGTTTGACTTGAGAAAACCCAGTGAGGTAATGGGAGGTTTCAGCACCAATGGCTTACCGGGAGTAAGTTCATATCTGATTAACAGAGCCAGCCTGGAGGAGATAACCATCAATACGGATGCTCCCAACCTTGATATCATTCAGGCCGGTCAAATACCCCCCAACCCTTTTGAGTTGCTCTCAAGCACTAAAACACGGGAACTGATGGAAGAGTTAAAGCAACAATATGATTTTGTAATCCTGGATACACCCCCTTATGGATTGTTGACGGACTCCTTTATGTTAATGAATTATGCGGATTTGAATTTGTTTGTAACCCGCCTGGATTACACCAAAAAAAATGTATTCGCTAATAGCATGGAAGACCTGGAGAGAAAACAAATTAAAAACTTATACTTGCTTGTCAATGCCGATAAAGAAGAAAAGATGAAGTATGGTTATGGAAAATACCCCTATATGAAAAGAGAGAAAAAAGCACCTTTACTGAAAAAGAAATCATAAATTCAATTCGCCTTTTTGGGTGCTATGCTTCCACAGAGCTTGATAATCCCAGTATATACAAACCTTTAGGGAAGAAGAGAAGAAGCTCTCTGCAAATCCACATTTTTTATTGTAAAAAGTTTAGTCCGTGTTTTTCATGTGATTAATCCTTTTAGAGCAAAAAGTTACATGATTGTATATAAATATGTGATTTTGTGGTAAAAAAATTTTTTTGTTTCGATAATTATGCGTAATTTTAATATTAACGGTGTAATTAATGCCGGAAAATAAAATTTAATAGAAATCTAAAAGTTGAAGTTTATTAACCTTAAAATGAACATGTCTATGAAAACAACAGTTAAGATTTTGCCGTTACTTATGGCTGCAATGTTCTTTTTTACACAATGCGAAAAAGAGCCCTTCGATGACAACAGTGAGTTGGCATTAAAAAGTGGCTCAGAATTAAAAACAGATCAATATGACTGTGCTGTGGAACAAACACTTTGGGCCGGAGCCGGACAGAATGATACACTCAAAGGAACAGATGTAGGGTCTGTTACTTCTTATGTTGATGGGAATATGTTATACGTAACCTACAGCGTAGAGGATCCCTGGTCATTGTCAGAAGTTCACTTGTGGGTAGGTAGTGATATCCACGATATTCCCAACAATGCTGCTCCGGGACGATTCCCTTTCACAGAGGAACTTGATTTTGGTACTGTGGGAGCAGATTTCGTGGTTGACCTTGATGAGTTAGGGATTGACCCCGAATACGATGTGATTTATATTGCGGCACATGGTGTTGTTGTTGAGCCAGGTGACTTTGAACTGCTGGAAACGCAGTTGCCAGACCAGGTGAATTTTAGTGTTACATTTTTTGCAAACCTGGAAGATCCACAATCTTATTTTGCATTCAATATATTGGATGGACCTATGGAAGGCTTATATGAAGGTTGGTGTATTGATTCATGGACTGAAATAGATACCGATACCGATTTAACCGGTGATGTTTACTCAAGCTATGATGAAAACCTGCCTGATAATCTGTTTGATATGCCCGAAAACCTACCTCTGGTTAATTGGCTTATCAACTACGATTTTGTGGGGCAAGAATCTCCTGGTGGCTATGGTACATATACCCTAGGTGATGTTACCAGGGCTATTTGGACATTGATTGAAGAGTCACCCAATCCCGATCCACTGGGTGGAGTGGGACCCAGTGATGACAATAGAGTTGATGAAATTGTGGCAATGGCCTATGAATATGGTGAAGGTTTTGTGCCTGAATGTGGAGAGTACGTTGCGATTATTGTCGTAGTTGAAGGTCAGCAAACAACTTTCTTCAAACTGCCTCTTCCTTGTGGCGGAACAGAAACCGTTTGGGCTTATGGTGATTATGCTTTCTCTGATAATAGTATTGCCAATAAATGGGGATGGATCTTTGATTTGAATTGTTCTTCTGACAATGGTGATGATAATGATGATGATAATGATGATGATAATGATGATGATAATGATAATGACTCAGGCAATGGAAATGGTCAAGGTAATGGAAATGGTCAAGGCAATGGAAGAGGTTCTGGGAGGTAATATTTCTTTTAGACCATATTAATATTTAGCTAAGTAAAGTTGAACTAATATTAAAAGGCCTCCTATATCTATGGGAGGTCTTTTTTAGGGAACCTCTTCCAGAATAAAATTAGTTGAAGTATTTGGCCTGATAGCCCGTCTTTCCAGTTGTAAAAGAACTTGTATGAATGAGTATTTTACTCACAATCGTTTGTAAATTGTGTTCGTGAGCTCACTCCGTTCGGTTTTTTTATTTGTAAGTACCCGGTGCTAAAGTAACCTTCAATTCCGTATTCTTTTTCCGGATAATCTCATTACAGTTCTGCAAGGTGTAAGTTCTATGGATATTTATATAAAGCAAGTTGAAAACCCCCAAAATTGGGACACTGAGCTTCAGAAATATGAAGCTAGCCTGTTTTTGAGCCATGCCTGGCTTGACGCACTAAAAGGTGTTGATAAAGTTCCGGTATATTTTATGTTTTACAGGGATAACCAGGTGTTGGGTATGTTGGCCGGTTTAGAAAGAGTAATGGGTAAAGGTCCTCAAAAGCAACTGTTTTTCTTTTCAGGCATTGCTTGCAAAAGCAAGGATGTTGATTTGCTCAAATATTGTAAAAAATCATTGCTAAACTATGCCATTAACAAAAGGTATTTTAGGGTAATTTTTAAGTCCTATGATTATACCCGTTTTGTGCGTGCCAAAGTGAAAAGGTTATCTGAGTTTCAAAGGAGTGAATGTGTCATAAATTTGAATCGCTCCACGGAGCAACTGGAAAAGTCCATTAACAGGGATTTCAGGAGGCGTGCCAGAAAGTCGGCCCGGGAGGGTGTTGAGATTAAGCAATCTCACTCCCCAGAGCTCCTTGATAAATTGTTTGAATTACTGGATCTTACTCAAAAAACGCGAATCAAGAAAGGCTATGGGAAATACAGATCGCTTACTATGCCTTTTTTGGATTATGAACAGATGCAAAATCTTCTTGCAAGGGGAAATGCCAATTTGTACTATGCCCAATACAAGGGTGAAATTGTAAGTATACAGTTTGTCTTTTATTCTATTGGCCGCTCCTATGGCCTGTTGATGGGTACAAACTCCACCGGGTATAAAATTTCTGCTCCTTCCTTACTCTTTATAGAGAGCATTAAATTTTTAAAGAATAAGGGTTGCCAGAGTTATAACCTGGGGGGCGTACCTTTAGGTAAAAAGCATGATGGAGTGAGAAAGTATAAGCTGGATATGGGGGCTGAAATATTTTTCTCTAGCGAGGAAACTACCGGGTTTTTATTGAG
>SLQX01000125.1 GCA_007131245.1 Bacteroidales bacterium | reverse complement strand
TGTAACTTTTTTTGATGGTTAAAACCGGTTTTTCCGAATAGCCGATGATTTTATTGGCGTTGTTTCCAACCCAAAACTCCTCAAAGCCTGACATGCCATGGGCACCTGTAATGATCATTTCTGCATCTGTATACTTGGCCTGATTGGCTATCTCTTCATAAATTTTACCCTGGTGTATCTTGTAGCTGATTTTTCCTTTGATCTCCTTTTGATACTTTTGAATAAGATTGTTGAAACTGCCTTCTACGCTTTCCTCAACGCCCTCTTCATTTTTAACCAATGTGGAATCGGTATCTCGTTTTTTGCTGACATAAACCAGCTTGATGTCAGCGCCTGTAGCAGTGGCTATTTTTAGCGAATACTGAAAGGCCAGAATGGATGATTTGGAAAAATCTATTCCAACAACAATTTCTTTCATGATAGCTGTGTTTTAGGATGGGTAATAATGCATCTAAAATACAAAAATAGTAGGATAAAATGAAGGGATTGTTGTAGGAATATAACAAAAAAGACTGGAATATGTTCCAATGACTGTTATATGCTTGTGCTGGTTTGGCGGGCCAGGTGGATGAACTCTTCATGAAGGTTTAAAACTTCGGGAATTAATAATTGTGAATTGTCATTGTTGAGACGATAGTCTGCCAGGGCCATTTTTTTTTCCTGCGGCATTTGGTGGGTAAGGCGGTCTTTTACTTTTTGCAGGCTAACCTGGTCTCTTTTCATGACCCTTCTAGTCAATTCTTCTTCGGGGGCATAAACCAGTATGGTTTTATCAAAATATTTGTGCCAGCCTGTTTCAAATAATATTGCTGCTTCCTGTATGCAATAGGGTTTATGGGGTTGACGCTTTTGCCATTGCTCAAATTGTTGGAATACCCTGGGATGGATCAATTTGTTGAGGGTTTCCAGTTTGTTTTCATCTTTGAAAACAATGTCAGCCAGCGCCTGCCTGTTGAGTTGGTTGTCTTTGGTGAGAATTTCTGGGCCAAAAGTTTCGGCAATTTTTTTCAGGAAATCTTTATTGGAGTAAAGTTTCAGTGCATGCTTATCTGCATAAAATACGGGAACATCAAGCAGTTCAAAAACTCTGCAGATGCTTGTTTTTCCACTTCCCATATTTCCCGTTATGGCTACTTTAAACATATTGGCTGCACATTTATTGCTCTACCCAAATATATTCAACTTCCGAAGGGCTGATTCGAATAATATCAACAATACCCGGGTATTCCAGAACTTGTGTTTCTATCCGGTTCCTGCTGTGATCGATGGTGTCGGGGCAGTTCACTCCGGCTTTAAACATATGGGGAGAAACAGCCCGAACATCCTTCAGGGCTACCAGGTAGTATATAGATGCTTTATCCGGGAAAAGCATGATTGTATTTTGTTTGTTATCCTCATTAATTTGGGGACAATTGATTACCAGTGGAAGTTCTGCTGTTGCTTCGGTAAATTCCTCCACGTTGATGTAAACGCTTGTTGCTTCATCCGAAAGTTTAACCTGCCGGTTTTTCAGGGGGTTAAAAAGTTTCACACTGGTATGTATATCATTATCCACCCGGGTTTTATGTAAAGTATGGGTATGTATTTGTTGCACGGAGTCCTTCAAAAGTTCTGGACCGGTAACATAAACCGAATCAGGATCAAGCGCAGGGATATCATACAATTTGAAACCCGGATAGTACTGGATATCTTTTTCAAGCACTATAGGAACTTTTTTCCTGAAAGCTTCACTGGCTGTAAAAAAGATGGTGTCAGGCTGGATGCTTAAATCGGAACGGGGTATGTCGTTTCTTAAAGAAAAATCTGCTTTTGCTTGTGTGCCTGTTATGTAGTAAAGTGTCTCATTGTCACGCACAATCCTTTGCAACGAAAAAAACTCTGGTTCCATCTTGGATGCCGAGCGTGAAAAGCCTGATGATAGTATTTTTATTCCTGTGGTTTCCACGGTAAGTGCAAAAGCAGAGTCTGTTTGATTGACAAACAAAACTTCCTCTGGTATTTCCTTTACATGAACTTCCATGGGAAATATAGTCACTGTTTCCCTGGAAAGTTTGATAAAAAGCCAGGCAACAAAACTAAAAATTAAGCACAAGGTGAACGTGATAATTTTTTTTCGGTTTTCAGGCTTATTTCGGTTTTTTTGAAAGGATATACCAAGCATGATATTTCAAAACTTGTCCGTAATAAAAGGAGCTGTAACTCACTATGTTTTGTATTACACCTACAGTTTCACTGGTTTATGATGTAAAGCCACCGGATGAATGCCTGTCGGGCAAGTCCTGGTAGCTGCTGGCAAAACAATACTGCGGGAAAGCAGGTTTTGAGGTACAGCTCCTTTGAATATGGGTTGATTATCTTTTTTCAGAAAGTTGTTGCTCCTGGGGTCCATCCATAGCAACAGCAGACTTTTCTACCCTGAACTTGATGTCAGGAGCTACTTCAATAGTGAAGGTTTTTTCCTGTACTTCGGTGATTTTCCCATGAATTCCACCTATGGTGATTACTTTGTCACCTTTTTTCAGGCTCTCACGGTATTTTCTAGCTTCTTTCTGCTTCTTCAGCTGAGGCCGGATAAAGAACATGTAAAAAACAAGAATGATAAGTATCAGGGGAATAAAGGTTGCAAATCCACCGCCTCCACCTTCTCCGGGGTCAGCCATTAATAAAATGTTTAATAAATTCATAATGATTTCAATTTGACGATTTAAAAAATTGATTTATTACTTATTGTTGCAGCACCTCGGCTGTTATTCTCAGTCTTACAGCGGATTGTTCTGCGTTGGTTATTACTCTGATTCCTTCGGATTGAAATCCGTTGCGACCGGCAGAGTTAAAAACTACGTTAATACGACCACCTTCACCCGGCAATAGAGGTTCTCGGGGATAATCTCCCACCGTGCAACCACAACCGCTGCGAATGCCTGATATTAGCAAAGGGCTGTTGCCGGTGTTGGTGAAACGAAAGCCATAGGCTACTCTTTCGCCCGTGATGATTTTGCCAAAATCATGTTCTGTCTTTTCAAACTCAATCTTGGCTTGACCATTTTCGGCCTTGTTCTTATCTCCCTTGCTTTTTTCTCCACTTTGGTTGCATGCGGGTAAAATTAACATTAAAATGCCCGTCAGCAAAATACTATGAAAAATCAAAGACCTTTTTTGCATATTTTGGGTTTTGATTAAACTTGGGATTATTTGACAATTTTGTTCTGGGTTGTAAGCTCTTCCACAAGCTTATCAAGGACACCATTGACAAATATCTTGCTCTTGGGTGTACTGTACATCTTTGAGAGCTCAATGTATTCATTGAGTGATACCTTAACCGGTATTTCAGGAAACTTGATGATTTCAGTCAGGGCCATCTTCATGATGATAATATCCATCAGGGCAATGCGGTCGATATCCCAGTTTTTGGTTTTAGCTGCAATGAGGGGGGCAAACTCGGTGTCGTTCAAGATGGTTTTGGCAAAAAGTTCCATGGCAAACTTTTTATCTTCTTCCTCCTTGTAAAGTTTCATGGGTTTAAGCTCAGGCGTTTCATTGGCTCTAATCTCTTTGATGTTCTTGATGATCATCTTGTTGATAAGCTCCCAGTCATCAAGCCAGTAAATGGATTTTTCTTCGTAAAAATGGTGTAATAACTCAAATTCACAGATAAAGTTTTTCAGCAACTTGAGTACAAGATCGCAGTCCTGTTGAAAGGTGCTGGTTTGCATACCCACAAATTGTTGGTAAGTTTTACTCTCTTTGAATTGCAGAAAAATCTTTTTGGGTATTTCAGGGGCTTCTTCCCATGAAATACCTCTGCTCTTGAGGGTAGCATCCAGAGCAGTACTTTCAGCAATGCCTTTCAGACATAGATTATTGATGAATCTTGTGTTAGGTGTGAGATCCTCCTGGGTGGGAACCCTCTTGGCTTTGTTGTCTTCAATTGTTTTTTCTGCCTGCCATTTAATACCAATTATCAATGATAACTGGTATAAGTAAAGGTCATAAATTTTTTCAATGCCAAATAGCAGTTCTTTTTCACCGGCCTGAAGAGAGTCGTTGCCGGATTGAAAAAAAGCATACAAACTTTGTAATACTTTAACGCGTAAATGCCTTCTGTTGAGCATAAGGGATAAAATTCATACTTTTTAGGAACGAATACTTCAGGTATAAACCTGAAAAAAACTATGCAAAAGTAATTCATTTTTAAAAAAAATGGCAGCTATATGTAATAAAATCGGTACAAAAATGTTTGTCCTAAACAAACCCATCTTACACTTGTTTGATTATAGTAAGAACAGGCAAGGCTGACGGGGTTTGTTTTTCTTATGATAAATTTGTTGATGTCAGGGTGGGATATGGGCTGCATTTTAGAATAGTTTAAGGGAGTGTTAGCCCAATATGAAAAAACTTTTTTTATTTTTGCCCTGTTAAACCAAAAAAAGAGGATTGTATGAGTAAGGAAGATTCAGGAAAAAAGTATAACAACGAAGAGTTGTTTTCGAAAGCAGTAAGAGCAGGAAAAAGAACTTACTTCTTTGATGTGAAGGCCACAAGAGCTGGCGAGCAGTACCTCACCATAACAGAAAGCAAAAAACGTTTTGACCAGCAAACGGGAAAGTTCTTTTTCGAAAAGCATAAGTTGTTTCTCTATCAGGAAGATTTTGATAAGTTTGAAACAGCACTCTCTCAAGCCTTTGAGTATATTAAAACTGGAGAGGTACCACAATCGTATCTTGATGAAATGGAAGAAATAGAAAGAAGGAAGCAAGAAAGAGAAAAGGAGAAGGAATTCACCAATATCGAATTTGAAGACCTGGAAAAGAAGGACGATGAAAAGGATGACAGCGAAGAAAAAAAGGAAGAAGATGAGTAGGCTGTCTTATCAAAGGCAATAATTTTTACTAAACAGAGGGCTGTATCCGTTTGATTACAGCCCTCTGTTATATGCTATTCTTCTCAACCAAAAATATATCCTAAGCCAAAACCCAAAGTCAAAGGCTTTGTTGGTACACGTTTTTTGGTCCCCATGCGATGTTTTGCAAGGGAATTTTACATTGCGTTTTATTAGTTTATTTTATATGTTTGCCAAATAGCTAAATGGCCTTAGGGGGTAAGTTACTTTATAGCTTAACCTTAGCCCTCCCTTTAGGATTTTTTTATAAAAATTCCTAATTCAACAGCTTATTAATTGTAAATTTGCATCTCATTAAAAAAGGGTAGTAAAAAACATTTCTTCCGCTTTTACCCGGGAAAAAATTAATAATCAAACCATTAACATCATCATTTAACCAAATACCCTATGAGTAAAGTTATTTCGATTGCAAATCAAAAAGGCGGTGTAGGTAAAACCACTACTGCCATCAACCTTGCCGCTAGTTTAGCGGTACTGGAATACAAAACCTTGCTGATTGATGCTGACCCACAGGCGAATGCTACATCAGGGGTTGGTTTTGATCCAAAGGTTATTAAAACCAGCATTTACGAATGTATCATTGATGATGTGAATCCCCGGGATATTTTGCTGAACACCTCCACACCAAACCTTGACTTGATTCCAGCTCACATCGATTTGGTGGGGGCTGAAATAGAAATGATTAATATGCCCAACCGTGAATTGGTTATGAAACGGGTTGTGGATAATGTAAAAGAAGATTACGACTTTGTCCTTATAGACTGCTCTCCATCTCTTGGCCTAATTACTGTCAATGCCCTATCGGCAAGCTCTTCAGTAATAATTCCCGTACAATGTGAATATTTTGCACTGGAGGGTTTAGGAAAACTTCTGAATACCATCAAAATTGTACAGTCACGCCTGAACCTGGACCTGGAAATAGAAGGAATTTTACTGACCATGTACGATAATCGTTTACGGTTGTCAAACCAGGTTGTGGAGGAGGTGAGAACCCACTTCCAGGATCTTGTTTTTGATACCCTCGTACAACGCAATACTAAGTTGGGAGAAGCCCCCAGTTTTGGTGAAACCATTATTATGCACGATGCACAAAGTCGTGGAGCATTGAATTACCTGAACCTTGCCCGCGAAATATTACAAAATAATCAACTCACAGAAGTAGACGAGCAAGAAAAAAAAATTAATGTAAAAGAAGAAGATGAGCGCTAAGAAAAGAGCATTAGGGAAGGGCCTTGGTGCTTTACTCAATGACCCTGCCACAGAGGCATCCCCCAGTTACGATATTGAAAAAGATTTACATGCAGTGGGAACTGTTGCCGAGGTTCCTCTGAAACTTATTGATAGTAACCCCTTTCAGCCCAGAACTGATTTTGATGAGGAGAGCTTGCATGAACTTGCCAGCTCTATTAAGGAACAAGGAGTCATCCAGCCCATTACCATCCGCAAAATGGATGATGGTAAGTTTCAACTTATTTCAGGTGAAAGGAGGGTAAAAGCTTCTCAACTGGCAGGCATTGATACGGTTCCGGCTTACATTCGCGCAGCCAATGACCAGGAAATGCGGGAAATGGCCATTGTGGAGAATATCCAACGTGAAAATCTTAATCCCATTGAAATTGCCATGGGATACCAGCAGCTCATCGATGACTGTAAACTCACACAGGAGTTATTGTCTGAAAGGCTCGGAAAATCAAGGTCTTCCATTACCAATCAGTTAAGACTTTTGAAATTGCCTGCTGATATTCAAATTGGCCTGCGGCAGGAGTTGATATCATCCGGGCATGCCAGGGCTTTACTGGCCATTGAAAACGTACAAACCCAGTTGGAAATCTACCAGGATATCATTGCACAGGAACTTTCGGTCAGGGATGTGGAAGAGATTGTAAAAAATCTGCGGGAAATGGCTGAGGAAAAAGAAGAAGAAAAGCCTGACAATGATAAACCCTCCAAAAAAGATAACACAAGATTTAAAGAATTACAAAAGTCACTCTCTTCATTTTATGGGTCTAAAGTACAAATCAAAACCCGTAAAGGTGGCAAAGGATCTATTGTAATTAACTTTTCGTCGGATGAGGATTTGGAGCGGATTTTAAATCTTGTGCAACAAAATGATTAACCGCTTTAATGAACCGGATTTTAACCACTTTTGAAAAAGGGTACATAAATGTATTGTCCACAGTCAGCCACAGTAAATTGTTTCGGGCTGTGGCTGTTGTGTGTTTAATGGTTATTTGTCCGTTGAGCTCCCGGGCCATTGAAGCCTCAATGGTAACAGGGTTTTACCAAAACCATACCCTGGATACCCTTGTTACTGAAAGTGAAGATCCCATTAGTGAGGCAGATACGCTTATAACCGAAACAGAATACCTAATTGAAGAGTCGGATACCCTGGTTCCTAAACCCGAACGTGCCGTGTTGCAAGCCGATACACTGTCCGATGAGCCAGAAAAAGAGGTAGTACATTCGCCTACCAAGGCAAGTATGCTTTCTGCAACACTCCCTGGTCTGGGTCAGGCCTACAATGGCAAGTACTGGAAAATTCCGGTTATTTATGCTGGATTTGGTGTGGTTGCCTATTTTTTAGAAACCAACAACCAGGAATATCAAAAGTTCAGAAGGGCATGGGTGGCACGCGTAGACGGAAATCCTAATACGGTAGATGAGCTCCCCCAATGGTCTACTGATAATCTTGAAAGGGCAACAAATTTTTACAGGCGCAACCTCGAAATAACCTATATTGCAGCTGCAGCACTGTATATTTTAAATATTCTCGATGCAACTGTTGATGCTCATTTGCTTGATTTTGACGTTAGTGAAAACCTGGGATTGGATATTATGCCTTCGGTAAGCCCGGCTATACCTGGTATACAAAACGGAGGCACTTCATTTTCTTCCTTAAAACTTACTTTTCGGTTTTAGCTGTAGATGTGAAAAATAAAAATAGAATAATCCTATTGACAATCACCCTTTATGAAAATAGCAATAATCGGATATGGAAAAATGGGGCATGAAATCGAAAAATATGCCCGCCAGCAGGAAATAGACATCAGCTGTATTATTGACAACCCTTCAGACTGGCAAAAGTATAATACTGAGTTGCGAAATTCAGATGTGGCCATTGAGTTTACCGCCCCATCTGTGGTGGTTAACAATCTGAAAAGGCTGATGGATTTGGGGGTGCCGGTAACCACAGGAACCACGGGATGGGATGAGCAGCTTGAGCAGGTTGAAAATCATTGTATAAAAAGTAACGGTAGCTTGTTTTATGCGTCTAATTTCAGTATTGGGGTTAATCTTTTCTTTGCCCTTAATCGTTATTTAACCCGCCTTATGGCTGATCATAATGAATACGGGATTTCACTGGAGGAGACCCATCACACGCAAAAAATTGATGCCCCAAGCGGCACTGCCGTGAGCCTGGTTAAAGATATCATAAAAGAACAGGATAATTACCAAACCTGGAAACTAATGCCGGGTGAACTCCAAAGGGGAGAGATACCGGTTACCGCCCACCGCATTGAAGGGGTTACCGGAACGCATAGGGTGCAGTTTCAATCAAAAATAGATACCATTACTATTGAGCATGCAGCTCACAGTCGTGAAGGCTTTGCTCAAGGAGCTATCATGGCAGCCCGCTGGTTGACAGGTAAAAAAGGTGTTTTTACCATGAAAGATTTGTTGAATA
Source organism: Bacteroidales bacterium (assembly GCA_007131245.1). Classification (GTDB taxonomy): domain Bacteria; phylum Bacteroidota; class Bacteroidia; order Bacteroidales; family UBA7960; genus SKVR01. Next base: position 10,166 of record SLQX01000125.1, on the reverse strand, counting down.
TTTAATTATTTGTGAGATATGAGTATATACATGTTGATTGTCATACTGTTTTTTGCCGCCAGTGTAGTTGGATTGTGGCGTATTTTTGAGAAAGCCGGTTACCAGGGATGGATGGCCATTGTCCCTTTTTACAATTTCTATATCTGGCTAAAAGTTATCAAAAAACCCCTCTGGTGGTATATCTTCATTGTTCTGCCATACATTAATGTTTTTACCTTGTTGTTGATGGTTGTGGAAACCTTGAAGTGTTTTAAAAAAGATGGACTGGGCCAGCAAGCTCTGGGCGTTTTATTTCCCTTTGTATACCTACCTTACCTGGGGTTGTCTTCCCGCGAAAAATACACACATCCCGATAAGCTGGTTCATGTAAAAAAGAGCAGTATGCGTGAATGGGCCGATGCCATTATTTTTGCTGTAATTGCAGCAACCATAATCAGGACCTTTTTTATTGAAGCTTATACCATTCCTACCTCCTCCATGGAAAAGTCACTTTTGGTTGGGGATTACCTTTTTGTGAGCAAACTAAGCTACGGGCCAAGGGTACCCATGACTCCCATTGCCTTCCCCTTTGCACATCACACGTTGCCTCTGACCCAGAGTATTAAGTCATATTCGGAGTTGATAAAATTGGATTACTACCGTTTTCCGGGGATGAGAACCATTGATAACAATGATGTGGTTGTATTTAATTATCCTGATGGAGATACCCTAAGTCTGAAGTTTCAAAGTAATATCAGTTATTATAGTCTTGTACGTGAATACGGCCGAGAAGCTGTGTGGAGTGATGAACAACGGTTTGGTGAAATTGTGGCCCGCCCTGTAGACAAACGGGAAAACTTTATCAAGAGGGCTGTGGGAATCCCCGGTGATACATTGCAGATTATGGATGGTGAAATTCATATCAATAGCGAGAAACTGCCATTTCCAGAGGGTGTGCAGTTTAGACACCATGTGGTTACTTCAGGAAGTCAGATCCATGACCGTGTACTCAATCGCCTGGAAATAATTGATTATGACAGGATAAGTACCAATGAGTATGTTATGGCACTTACCGATGAAAGTGCAGGGGTAATATCCAATCTGCCCAATGTGGAAAAAGTGGAGAAAATTGTCAAACCACGTAATTTTCATGAGAGTCATATATTTCCCTTTCATGATAATTTCCCTTGGAATGAAGATAATTTTGGGCCCCTTTACATTCCCCGAAAAGGGGCTACCATTGAACTAAGTCCTGACAATATTATGTTGTGGGAACGTATCATTGATGTATATGAGGATAATGATCTGGAAGTGACCGAAAGTCAGGTTTATGTAAATGGAGAGCCGGTAGATTCTTATACCTTTCAAATGGACTATTACTTCCTGGTAGGAGATAACAGGCATAACTCTGCTGATTCCAGATACTGGGGGTTTGTTCCCGAAGACCATGTTGTGGGAAGGGCAATGTTTGTGTGGCTCTCATTGGATAATACAAAAAGTTTTCTGAATAAAATCAGAATTGATAAAACTTTTAGAGTCGTTAGGTAGTTTGCTGACAATCATATCCTGGTACCAGCGGTTCATCCCCTGACCCAGTTAAGTGCTGTCTGGGTTGATTTGACATCAAGGTTCTCTTTTATATTATACTTAATGACCAGTGAGTTCAAAATAATTCACTGGTCATTTTTTTGTGAACTGCCAAAAGTCGATCATTAAGCTTTCCCAAATAAGTAAGAGTATTTACTAATAGAAGATGTTGTGGTATATCACCATTCGGATTAAGTATTTGCACGAATTGAATAAGTCGAAAATCAGTTCTAACTTACGACAAATTAGTGGATAGTTGCGATAACACTCTACTGGGCTGATTTGTAACCTGTAAAGATTACCAGGAGATTAACCAGCCAAGCTTCGTAAGTTTTTGATTGATAAAAATACTGCTACTTTAAAACAAAAACCATATGGATAAACAAGTACTATTTCTTCTTGTACTTCTTTGTTCAGTAACCTTTTGCCAGGCCGGATATTATACGGTTGGCAATCAGCCTGAGCACAATGCCGATTTTACCAGCATCCAGTCAGCTGTGGAGTATGCTTCTTCTTATGATACTATTTATGTAATGGGATCACCCATCAACTATGGCAATGTTTTACTGGAAAAGCCCCTGGTGTTGAAAGGTGAGGGGGCAAATGATCAGCTACAATCAGAGCATACATCCAAGTTAACCCGTATATTGTTAACATCTAACCCTTATCGTCGAACCATATCCTCGGGGAGTAGTATTGTGGGATTTGAGTTTCCCTTTTTTCCGGGTAAACGTGCCAATATTGTAACGGTGGGAGGTGCAAGCAATAAAATAACTGATATAACCCTAGAACGTAATTGGCTGTGGTTTATAGATGTTGTGGGTGAGGCTGAAAACTGGACAATTCGCAATAATATTATCCGGGGGTGGTTTGACGGGAGAATAGATGTTTCCAGTGATGAGTCTTACGGGGCTAAGGATTTTGTTTTTGAAAACAACATCATCAATTCGCTCAAAGGTTTTGATACTGCAGTTGTGTCCAATAATGTTTTTCTTGGACGTTTGAAAAATATTGTGGGCTCTGAAATCCATCACAACATTTTTATTCGTGAAGGCCCTTTTCTTGATAATGTTGGCAGATGCCACTTTCACAACAATGTTGCTGTCAGTTCCAAAGTGGGGAAAGAGTCATGTTATGAAAGTGCGGAAGTTTTTGAGTCGGACAATCATTGCATGGCAATGACCAATACCGGGAACAACAACAGGGTAGGGGTGGACCCCGGATTTGGCTATATCCCCAGTAAGGGTATCAGTGGTGGGGCTGTTTTTGAACCGGGAAACACTTTAGTGGAGAAGGGAAGTGATGGTAGTAAAATAGGAATCTTTGGAGGGAACTCACCTTTCCCCTCCAGCACATTCATGGAGCCTGAAATCACCAACCCCTTTTCTACATTTGTAGTTGAAAGTATTTACTAGCACGGTTTGTTCTTTGGTGTTTGTGGGTTTAGACAAAGGCTGTGTTTAATTAGAGTTAAACGATATTAATTACTTAGTCAGATGTAACTTACATGAGTAAGCTTACTCATTCTATTTTTTGAGCACCGTGCTCATCTAAGTTTCATACCTTGAGTGAGAAATCCTGGAATGATTGCTGAGGTATTTTATGCATGTCCAAATTGCTGACGTGCGACAATGCCGGGCCCTTTTTTACCAGTCTGATAAACTCATCCAGCATATCTTGCTCTCCACAGGCTTCAATATACACATTTCCATTGGTCAGGTTTTTTACAAACCCTTTGATGTTTAGTTTTCGGGCGCTGTTTTGGGTAAAGTAACGAAACCCAACACCCTGAACGCGTCCTTCGACGGTTATACTTAAGCATTTGCAATTCATAAGAATATCATTTTTATTAAAGCTTTTATCTGGTCTATTCTCGTTTTGGCAAATATTGACTCGTTTTAAGCGAAAATGCCAGATTGACAGATGTTTACATTTATGTAATTTTTATTGATTTACCCGTTACCCGGGTTGCAAAAAGTATGGAGACACCTGTAATATCAATTTTACTAATAGAAAATGCGTTTGCCTGTTCTTTTGTTTCTGAGGAATCCAGAAATAATTTGCCGGGTGTCTCTATTGTCTTCTGCCGGTATGAGGTGATGTCTGAACTCCTCGGGGCTGGATAAAGTTTCCTCCTGGGTTACGTATCCATAGCCAAGGTATCTCCCATTTTCTATCATAATAAAAGCGGTTTCCGCTCGGCTTCGGCCTTTATCCAATACAATCAGGTTGTCTTTTACAAAACCGGCATACTCAATAGCTTGTTCCACTCTGATGTTATAACTTTGGGGTGGCTCCTCTCCAATACATGCACCTTTGCATTGTTTTACGGCGTAATGAAAACATGCAGAGTTGGTTGCATATAGCCCTGTAAGATTTTGGCATAGGTTGAATTTTTCTGTGATGTTAAACAGGAACTCCTTTCCTTTATCAAGACTGCTAAAACAGGTATGGGCGATGCTTCCATTGGAAGTCTTGTCTATTTTCAGGCAATGATATCCCGCTTCATCTTCATAACTGTATAACCCATAGTTATAAAAAGCCCTTCTCTGGGCCCTGTTTAATAAGGGTTTATGGTATTTTATTTCGTGTGATTCTCTTAGCAATGCCAGGAGCTCGCTACCGGTTATTTCAAATTCTATTTGTGCAACTTTTTCAATCATCTCCAAAGCTCTCTTGGTTTTGGGGTTACTGAGGTGAGAAACCACTCTTTGTCTGATGTTTTTACTTTTGCCAATATAGATTACCTGGTGTTGTTCGTTGAGAAAATAGTATATTCCTGTTTTTTCGGGCAGATTTTGTATAACATTTCTTGTAATAGCCGGGTTAACGGTATTGTTGTTAAAAAGCATCTGCCAGGTGTTTGCCAACACTCCTTCATGGTTTTTTTTCAATAGCAGCTCAAAAAGTTCAACCGTCGCCAGAGCGTCACCGCTTGCCCTGTGCCGGTTTTTTATACCGATATTAAGTTCATTACACAGTTTGCCCAGGCTATAAGAGTTTTTACCGGGCATAATTTTCCTGCTGAGTTTCACCGTACACAAACACTCTTTTTGGTACAGGTACCCCAGTTTTTTGAATTCCGTTTTGACAAAATTGTAATCGAAACTTGCATTATGAGCTACAAAAACGGTGTTATCGGTAATTTCAACAATTTTTTTTGCAACTTCATAAAACTTGGGCGCCTGAGCCACCATTGCATCCGTAATACCGGTCATTCTTGAAATGAACGGAGGGATTCTTCGCTCAGGGTTGATAAGTGTATGAAACTCTCTGACGATTTTTTCACCATCATGCACAAAAATGGCTATTTCGGTGATTTTATCACGATAGGGGTTGCCCCCGGTGGTTTCTATATCTATTATGGAGTACATATAATTTAGCACTGATAATGAAGCTGTGGGTTAAAAAATGGAATCTTCGGGTAGTTAGATTTGAAACTTTCCATAACCGCTGGGCATTGGGCTTAGATTATCGGCAAAAATAAAGCTTTCTTTTCAAAGAATTACCTATATCTGATTACAGGAATTGTGTTTTCATCAATGGGTGAGAGATTATCTCATGCGTGTTGATCGTACAGGTATCTTTTAATACTTTTCTTGGGTGTTTTTTCAAATTCTTCAGCAAAAATCCGACTTTCTGCCAGACCCATGTAGGCTGGCATGGAATCATTGAGTGTTTTGCGTTGCTGTTCGTATATTTTTTTCAAATCATGCTCTGTCATTCCCTTTCGGTCAGCCAGTTCATAGTCGGGGTAAATCAGGGCCACCAGCTTTCCCTTCTTTTCAATAACAAGAGATTCCTGCACAAAAGGGAGGTTGTTAAGCCTGGCCTCTATCTCTTCCGGGTAGATGTTCTGGCCTGAGGCTCCCAGGATCATACTCTTGTTTCGTCCTTTTATAAAAACAAAGCCTTCTTCGTCCAGCTTACCCAAGTCTCCGGTGCGCATCCATCCATCATGGGTAAAGGCATCACGGGTTGCCTCCTTGTTTTTGTAGTATCCAAGCATAATATTTTCACCCCTCACCATGATTTCCCCAACCTGATCATAGGGATTATCAGCGCTGGTTTTTATTTCAAGGCTATCTACAACCCTGCCTGCCGACCCTAACTTTGTTTTATCCCAGTTGGCATAGCTAATTAGTGGGCCGCACTCGGTCATCCCATAGCCAATAGAAAAAGGAAACTTTACTCGGTGCAGGAATTCCTCTACTTCCTGGCTTAATGGGGCTCCTCCAATAACGACTTCATGAAAGTTTCCCCCGAACGAATCTACCAGTTTTTGCCTTACTTTTCCTTCTATGAGCTTGTTGAGCAAAGGGGTTTTGAGCAGAAGTTTTATGCTTGGTTTGTTGAGTACAGGCAGTATTTGTTTTTTGTAAATTTTCTCCATAATGAGTGGAACGGCCAGAACCAGCCTTGGCCTGACTTCCTTGAATGCCTGTAAAATAATTTGGGGAGATGGTGTTTTGGTTAAAAATGTAATATGGACACCCAGGGTAAAGGGCCATAAAAATTCAAAAGCACAACCATAGGTGTGGGCCAGAGGCAAAAACGACACAATATTATCCCCGGGCTCCAGGGGCATGTTTTTGTTGGCATATACTACGTTTGCGGCCAGACAGTTGTGGGTTATCATTACCCCTTTTGTGAACCCCGTGGTACCGGATGTATAGCTGAGCACAGCAAGCTTATCGTTAGTAATGTTTTTAAAAGCCAGGTTGGATGGGTTAAGCCCATCAGGATATTGCTTTTTAAGCATAGTATCCATGTTGGCGTTTACTTTGTTGATTTTGTCTGCTTTTTTTGCATCAAGCAAGCTAAAATCATTAAGGGAAAAGGTGCTGTGAACCTGGGGTACTTTATTCAAATCCAGGTTCTCAAATATATTATCGGCAATGAAAAGAAGTTTTGCTTCAGAATGGTTGACAATGTGATGTATGTCGGCTGGCTTAAAGTCAGGTAAAATGGGTACAATGACAGCTTCGTAGGTAATTGCTGATAAATAGGTAATAGCCCAGTTTATGGAGTTTTTACCCACCAGGGCAATTTTGTCGCCGGATTTTATATTGCAGGCATCATACAGAATATGTAACCGGGCTATTTGCTCCCCAACTTTGCCAAAACTGATGCTGTCTCCACGATAATTGGTCATGGCTGTATTGTCCCAGTTTTTCACAATACTACTTTCGATTAAGTCTACCAATTGCTCTTTTATCATAGCCGTATGTTTTAGAATACCTATCAGTTAATTGACATGCAATGTAAGAAAATTCAACTAATTAATAAAAGATTCTGATCTGTTTTCGTAAAACGCATGTATGATTATATATTGTTAAGATGTAGAAAGTGAGTGTTTAACGAGCAACAAGCCATGCCAAAACAATATCCTTTGAGCTCTATGCTAACCATCTTACTATTGTTGGAGAAGGTGTTTTTTTAAGGGAGTTAATCAAGGGAGTGTTATTTTTCTCCACTTATACAGTGCGCCGGACTGAAAATGAATTTACTCAGTTTGATTAAAACTCTTTCTAAATCAAGGAGAATTGCATAAAGTTTAGACTGGGTGGTAACAGAAAAGGATGGATGTTTAAAAAAAAGGTGCCTCTGAATCCAGAGACACCTTTTTGCTTGAGTAATCCTATTAATCGGCAAAACCGATATATTAAGCGGTGGTGAAAGATGTTTTTCCACCCCTTGCGGCTAATTTCTCGCGTGCAACAGCTTGTGCAGCTGACAAACGTGCAATGGGTACGCGGAATGGGGAGCAGCTTACGTAATCCATGCCTACCCTGTGGCAGAATTCAACTGAGCTGGGTTCTCCACCGTGTTCACCGCAGATACCAATTTTGAGGTCTTTTTTGGTTGAACGGCCTCTTTCAATACCCAGTTTAACCAATTCGCCAACACCTTCCTGGTCCAGTACCTGGAATGGGTCTTCTTTCAGCAACCCTTTTTCAAGATAAATGGGCAGGAATGCACCGATATCATCGCGTGAGTAGCCAAATGTCATCTGGGTAAGGTCATTGGTCCCAAATGAAAAGAATTCGGCACTTTCAGCAATTTTATCTGCTACTAAGGTGGCTCTTGGGATTTCAATCATGGTACCAACCAGGTGTTCAATGCTATCATTGTACTCAGCAAATACTTCCTTGATGGTATCCCTTACAATTTGCTCCTGCAGTTTCATTTCATTCTCGGTGCCTGTAAGGGGAATCATGATTTCAGGAATGGCTTTGATCCCTTTTTTCTTGAGGTTGAGTGCTGCTTCAATAATCGCACGTGCCTGCATTTCTGTAACTTCCGGATAGGTGTTACCCAGGCGGCAGCCACGGTGTCCCAGCATGGGGTTAACCTCGTGCAGGGAGTCTACTTTTTCTTTTACCTTGCTGGTATCCACACCCAGTTCTTTGGCCATCTCTTCCTGGCTTTTTTCGTCATGGGGCAGAAACTCATGCAATGGTGGGTCAAGTAAACGCACTGTTACAGGCAGATCGTGCATAGCTTCAAAAATTCCCTCAAAGTCTTCACGTTGGATGGGAAGGAGCTTGTCGAGCGCTTTGCGGCGGCCTTTTTCGTCATTGGCCAGGATCATTTCACGCATCGCCCTGATACGATCACCTTCAAAAAACATGTGCTCGGTACGGCAAAGGCCAATTCCTTTGGCGCCAAATTCGCGGGCTACAGTTGAGTCTTTGGGCGTGTCTGCATTGGTTCGTACGTTCATGCGGGTGTGCTTCTCGGCAAGTTCCATCAAAGCGGCAAAGTCACCGCTGAGTTCGGGGTCAACGGTTTTTATTTTGTCAGCATAAACTACCCCGGTAGTTCCATTGAGAGAGATAAAGTCACCTTCTTTAAAGGCTTTACCATCAATGGTCATTGTACGGTTTTTATAGTTAACAGTAATAGCACCGGCACCGGAAATGCAGCATTTGCCCATACCGCGTGCAACTACAGCAGCGTGGGAGGTCATACCTCCACGGGCTGTAAGAATACCCTCTGCGGCATCCATACCACTGAGGTCTTCAGGTGAAGTTTCAACACGTACCAAAATTACTTTTTTGCCTTTGGCAGCCCATTCGGCAGCTTCATCAGCGAAAAATACAATTTGACCGGTGGCAGCACCAGGTGAAGCCGGAAGACCTTTGGCGATACCCTGGGCTTTCTCTTCTTCTTTCTTGTCAAATACGGGGTGAAGAAGCTCGTCCAATTTGCCTGCTTCCACGCGTAAAAGTGCGTCTTCCTCGGTAAGTTTTCCTTCACGAAGCATGTCCATGGCTATTTTTACCATGGCTGCACCTGTACGCTTACCACTGCGGGTTTGCAGCATCCAGAAACGGCCTTCCTGTATGGTGAACTCTATGTCCTGCATGTCGCCGTAATGCGTTTCCAGCTTTTTCTGGTTGTCATCTAGCTCTTTGTAAAGCTTGGGGAAGATTTCTTCCAGAGACGGGAATTTTTCTTTACGTTCTTCTTCAGTGATACCTTGCAGTTTGGCCCAACGAAGTGAACCTTCCTTGGTAATTTGGCGGGGAGTGCGGATACCAGCTACCACATCTTCTCCCTGGGCGTTTACCAGGTATTCTCCGTTAAATATATTTTCTCCGGTAGCTGCATCGCGGGTGAATGCAACGCCTGTGGCAGAGGTGTCTCCCATATTGCCATATACCATGGCCTGTACGTTTACAGCTGTACCCCATTCGGCTGGTATGTTATGCATATTACGGTAATAGGTGGCCCGGGGGTTGTTCCATGATTCGAAAACAGCCAAAACAGAACCCCAGAGTTGCTCCCATGGATCTTCAGGGAAATCCTTACCGGTTTGATCTTTTACTGCTTTTTTGAAACGGTCTACCAGCTCTTTCAAATCTTCGGTGGAAAGGTCCTGGTCAGTTTGGGCTCCTTTTTCTTCTTTCAGGTGATCCATAATTTCATCAAAGGGATCCTCTGCTTCTTTATTTTCCGGTTTCATTCCCATTACCACATCTCCGTACATCTGAATAAAGCGGCGGTAAGAATCCCAAACAAACCGTTCGTTGTTTGTTTTTTTGATCATCCCCTGCAGGGTTTCTTTATTGAGGCCAAGGTTAAGAACGGTATCCATCATACCAGGCATGGAAGCACGTGCCCCTGAGCGCACTGAAAGCAAAAGGGGGTTTTCTTTATCGCCAAATCCGGCGTTCATTTCCTTCTCTACTTTGCCAATGTTTTCTCTTACTTCATCCTTGATTGCTTCAATGGTTTTTTCTCGTCCCACTTCATTGTACATGGTGCACACTTCTGTGGTAATGGTAATCCCGGGAGGTACCGGAACACCAATGTTTACCATTTCTGCCAGGTTGGCTCCTTTACCTCCAAGCAAATTGCGCATGGTGGTATCTCCATCGGCTTTTTTACCTCCAAAAAAATAAACCTTCTTGTTTTTTTCCATCGTAAATCTAAATTTGGTCTGTCATCTAATGAATTAATAAAAACTTCAATTGTATCCTTTTTTTCTTATTTACATATTCTTTCTTTCCGGGCAATTGTTGTAATGTATTATAATTCAATAATTTACAGCCAAAAACCCGGAAAAAGAAGTACAAATTTACGATTTTTTC
>SLQX01000053.1 GCA_007131245.1 Bacteroidales bacterium | reverse complement strand
CGACGAAGCCATTGCCCAGGGAGCAATAGATGCCGGTCTTTCAGGGATATACGCCTATCCAGGCACTCCATCCACCGAAATCACCGAGTATGTTCGCACCAGCCGAGAAGCCAAAGAAAAAAATATTGTAGCAACCTGGACCTCCAATGAGAAAACATCCGCCGAGACAGCACTGGGGATGAGCTACGCTGGCAAAAGAACCATGGTATGCATGAAGCATGTGGGGCTCAATGTAGCGGCAGATGCATTCATCAATTCATCCATCACCGGGGTAAACGGAGGTATCGTGTTTGTGGTAGCCGATGACCCCTCCATGCACTCTTCACAAAATGAGCAGGATTCCCGATTTTACGGTAAATTTGCGATGGTCCCGATTTTGGAGCCATCAGACCAGCAGGAGTGTTATGACATGGTGCACGAAGCTTTTGACCTGAGTGAAAAATACAGTATCCCCGTGATGATACGCATCACTACACGCCTGGCCCATTCGCGTGCCGGGGTAGCCAGAAAAGAACCCAGGGCACAAAACCAGAACAAACTGCCTGAAAACCTTAAGCAGTTTATTTTGCTGCCGGCCATCGCCAGAAAACAATACAAAAAACTATTGGAAGCCCAGCCAGGTTTTGAAAATGAATCGGAAGGCTCACCTTACAATGTGCTTACGGAAGGTAAAGATACAAGTATGGGTATTATAGCATGTGGTTTGGCTTACAACTACCTCATGGAAAATTACCCCGACCGTAAATTACCATATCCCGTCCTTAAAATTTCTCAATACCCCATCCCGCGTAAAAAGGTAGAACAGCTTTACAGCCAGTGTGATAAAATCCTGGTGCTGGAAGAGGGCTATCCGATTGTAGAAGAAATGATGCGCGGATTCCTCAACCAGGGTAAAGAAATCAAGGGTCGTTTGGACGGTACCATTCCCCGCGATGGTGAACTCAACCCTGCAATTGTGGCTGAAGCCCTGGGCTTTGAGATACCCAAACCCAGAGAAATACCCTCTCTGGTAGCATCCAGGCCACCCTCATTGTGCAAAGGCTGTCCCCATATCGACAGTTTTGCCGGACTCAATGAAGCCCTTGAGAAATATGGGAAAGGACGTGTATTCTCGGATATCGGATGCTACACCCTGGGAGCATTGCCACCCTATAATGCCATCAACTCCTGTGTGGATATGGGAGCCTCCATTACCATGGCCAAGGGTGCTGCCGATGCCGGAATGAATCCAGCAGTAGCAGTAATTGGTGATAGCACATTCACCCACTCAGGCATTACCGGATTGCTGGATGCTGTTAATGATAAATCCAACATCACGGTCATTATACTTGACAATGCAACGACAGGAATGACTGGTGGACAACCTTCTTCTGCATTGGGTAAAATTGAAGAGATATGCAAAGGAGTGGGCGTGGAAGAAGAGCATATAAGGGTAATCAAGCCCCTGCCCAAGCGCCATGATGAGAACTATAACATCATGAAAGAGGAACTCGAATATGACGGAGTAAGTGTTATTATCCCAAGGCGTGAGTGTATTCAAACCCTGAACAAACGAATGCGCGACAAATTCAAAGCAAAAGAAAAGGCCAAAGCCGAAAAATCCTAATCCTGTACCTGTTAGCTTTACATATTTATTATCACAACAAATAAAAGTACATCATAATGAAAAAAGACATTATATTAGCCGGTGTGGGTGGACAAGGCATTCTTTCCATCGCAGCCATCATTGGCCATGCAGCAGTTGAATCGGGGCTTTACCTCAAACAAGCTGAAGTACATGGCATGAGCCAGCGGGGTGGTGATGTGCAAAGCAACCTGCGCCTTTCAGACAAACCCATTGCCTCCGACCTGATCCCCCATAATAAAGCCGACATGATTCTCTCAGTTGAACCCATGGAGTCGCTCAGGTATCTGCCCTACCTCAACCCTGAGGGATGGCTAATCACCAACACCAAACCTTTTGTAAACATTCCCAACTATCCTCCCCAGGAAGATGTGATGAAAGAGGTTAAAAAACAACCCCGCAACATTGCACTGGATGCCGAGTCGATTGCCTCCGAACTGGGAACAACCAAAGCTGCCAACATCGTTATGTTGGGTGCTGCATCACCATTCCTCGACCTGGATTATGAAAAAATAAAGACAGCCATTCAATTCTTCTTCGGCAAAAAAGGCCAGGACCTTGTTGACCTAAACATCAAAGCGCTTGAAGCAGGCAGAGCCTTTGCCAAAGAAAATATGAACTGATAAAGAACGTGAAAAAATGATAAAAAAAACCGGTACAAACTATTTTCAATATTTTTGTATCGGTTTTTTGTTTTCTAAACCTGCTATGAACAAGCGAAGAAGAGCAATTCAGCCCAAATAATTTCCATTGAAACTTGCATGAGCAGCGAGCGTTCAAAAAAGAAGATAAAAGCAAGGTCATGCAAGTTCCATTAGCCCAATGAGTTAAACAAATTATTTTCGAATAAAACCTTGTAAAATTGAATGATATTCAGCTGCTTTGCCTGCTTTAAACAAAACCCAAATCAATGCTGTTATCAAAGTAACATTTAACTCCTTATAATATAACTTTTTTTCTGCTCTTAAATCCAAATAGTATAAACCCATTAAATATGATAACAAATAACTTCATATCAAGACACAACGGACCCCGCCAGGAGGATATCCGCAAAATGATTGAAAAAATTGGCGTTTCTTCAGTTGATGAGCTGATGGATCAAACCGTACCCAAGGCCATTCGACTGCAAAAACCCCTTGACCTGGAACAAGGCCTCAATGAATACGAGTACATCAACCACCTCAGGACCATTGGAGCCAAAAACAAAATATACAAATCATATATCGGTATGGGGTACTACAATACCATTACCCCCGGAGTAATTCAACGAAACATTCTGGAAAACCCCGGCTGGTATACGGCCTATACCCCTTATCAGGCAGAAATATCACAGGGACGCCTGGAAGGTTTGCTGAACTTCCAAACCGTTGTGAGCGACCTCACGGCTATGGAATTAGCCAATGCTTCCTTGCTGGATGAGGCAACAGCCGCTGCAGAAGCAATGATAATGCTTTATAACGCCAGGCCGCGCAAAGCCCAAAAAGAGGGTGTAAATAAATTCTTCGTTTCTCACCGATCTTTGCCCCAAACCATTGATGTGCTTCTAAACCGTGCTGAACCCCTGGGCATTGAACTGGTAATTGACGATTGTGACATCGTTAATTTTGACGAAAATTTTTTTGGAGCCCTGATACAATACCCCGACGAAAGAGGCAAAGTAACTAATTATAAACCTTTTGTGGAGAAGGTAAAAGCCGTCGATGCCAAGCTGGTTGTAGCCGCTGATCTTCTCAGCCTGACGATGCTCACACCTCCCGGGGAATGGGGGGCAGATGTGGTGGTTGGTTCATCCCAACGATTGGGAATACCCATGGGGTATGGAGGCCCGCATGCAGGCTACTTTGCCACCTCCGAAGAGTTCAAACGCCAGATTCCCGGCCGCATCATCGGGGTTTCTGTTGACAGAAACGGGGCGCCCGCCTTGCGCATGGCCCTCCAAACCCGCGAACAACATATCAAACGTGAAAGAGCCACTTCAAACATATGTACAGCCCAGGCTCTGCTGGCTGTGATGTCAGGTATGTATGCTGTTTACCACGGCCCCGAAGGGTTGAAAAAAATGGCAAGGCACATGAATATATTAACCGGTGTACTGGCCCAGGAGATTGAAAAATATGGCTACAAGCAGGTAAATAATCACTTCTTTGACACCCTGCAAATTGAACTACCAGAAAGTGTGTATGGCGACAACATCAAGCAGATTGCCGAATCACGCAACATGAATTTCCGCATCATCGATGAAAAGAACATCGGCATTAGCCTGGATGAAACCACCTCACTGGAAGATGTTAACACCATCCTGGAGGTTTTTGCCACAGCTAACCAAAAGAATTTCAGCAAGTTTATATGTGACCCTGCAGAATGTGAAAAAATCACCACCGTACCTGCTGAACTAAGCCGCCAGTCAGCCTTCCTGGAGCAGTCGGTTTTCAACGCTTACCATTCAGAAACCGAGATGATGCGTTACCTGAAGAAACTTGAAAACAGGGATTTGGCGCTTAACCGAACCATGATACCCCTGGGTAGCTGTACCATGAAACTCAATGCAGCAGCTGAGCTGTTTCACCTAAGCTGGCCCGAATTTTCGTCCATTCATCCCTTTGTACCTGATGACCAGGCCGAAGGTTACCTGGAGCTTATCCGTGATCTGGAAAAATATTTATGTGAAATCACAGGCTTTGCCGCCCACACCTTTATGCCCAACTCAGGAGCATCCGGGGAGTATACCGGACTGGCAACCATTCAGGCCTATCACAAAAGCCGGGGTGAAGAACACCGCAATGTGACCCTAATCCCCTCTTCAGCCCATGGCACCAACCCTGCCAGCGCTGTTATGGCCGGCACAAAAGTAGTTGTTGTTAAGTGCGATGACAGGGGCAATATCGATATTGAAGATCTGAAAAATAAAGCCGAAAAGCATAAGGATAACCTTGCAGCTATCATGGTTACCTATCCTTCAACCCATGGTGTTTTTGAGGAGCATATCCTCGAGGTAACAAAAATTGTTCACGACCATGGCGGCCAGGTTTACATGGATGGAGCCAACATGAACGCACAGGTTGGGCTTACCAACCCGGCCATTTGCGGAGCTGATGTTTGCCACCTGAACTTGCACAAAACCTTTGCTATACCCCATGGTGGTGGTGGTCCGGGTGTTGGGCCCATTGGTGTGGCCGAGCACCTGGTAAAGTTTCTCCCCAACCATGTCATGACCAAAACTGGCGGTGAACAGGGAATACACGCCATTGCATCAGCACCTTACGGAAGTGCATTTATACTGCCCATTACCTATGGATATATTAAACTGCTGGGCGAAGCCGGCCTGACAGAAGCTACCAAAATAGCCATCCTCAACGCCAACTACATCAAAACATCGCTTGAGGACCACTATAAGATTCTTTATACCGGGGAAAACGGCTGGTCGGCCCATGAATTAATACTGGATTGCAACCCGTTTAAGCGGGCTGTGGGCATTGACGCCATCGACATTGCCAAAAGACTGATGGATTATGGTTTCCATGCTCCTACCGTTGCATTCCCTGTACCAGGAACCCTCATGGTGGAACCCACTGAAAGTGAACCCCTTTCCGAGCTTGACAGATTTATTGAAGCCATGATTGCCATCCGGGAAGAGATTCGTGAGGTAGAAGAGGGTAAAGCTGACAAGGACAACAATGTCATCAAAAATGCGCCCCACACAGCTAAAATGGTTATGACCAGCGACTGGGACAAGCCCTACAGTCGAGAAAAGGCTGCATTCCCCATGCCCTGGTCGGAGGAGATAAAGTACTTTACGCCCGTAACCCGCATCGACGATGCCTACGGCGACCGCAACCTGGTATGCACCTGTGAGCCCATTGAATCCTATGCTCAACAGGACTAATAAACAATACCTACTGAAAAAAAGGGAATTCCGGGTTATTG
>SLQX01000057.1 GCA_007131245.1 Bacteroidales bacterium | reverse complement strand
TGGCGGCTTCGCCGCCATCAACCCCCCATCATCACCCCCGAAAATGCAACTAACTGTCATTCCGGACGTAACGAAGTGGAGTGAGGAACCGTAAGCTCGGCGAAGCCATTCTACATCTTAATTAAACGGTAAAACTTTATTTTTTACCGGACACCAGTGATTAATTTTATATTTTTGCAGTATCAATTTTATGTCAGTATAATAGAAACACGGGCCCCGATCCAAAGTGGCATAATCTGAGCCAGCTCATGCATCAAAAAATTTTCACATTACTGATTTGCATCTTTTGCATAATCCCTTTTTTGAAGGGTGAAACCGATGTTGTTCACACTAGCATGGGGGCAGAGGCAAAAGAAGTAATTTTCCTTACAGGCTCCAATGTTTTTAGCTTTTCCTCCGAAGAGCTTACGGTGGGCGGCATCACCAATTATGATACGGATGCAGTCTTTCTTTTGGTGGATGAGTACCCGGTGTTTGAGCATGGTGAAGGGTTGAGAAGTTTTGTGGAAAGCAGGCTGGAGTATCCGGAAAGTGCCATTGACAATCATGTTGAGGGCGTTGTCCTGGTCAGCTTCATTGTGGAGAAAGACGGTCGTTTATCCTCACCCCGGGTTGTCAGGGGGATAGGTTATGGATGCGAGGAGGAGGTAATCAAGGTTCTTGCAGAATTTCCCAGAATGCGTCCCGGCTTTTTGTCGGGTGAACCCGTTCGTGTGGCACTGACCTTACCCGTTAGATTTCAATTAAAATACTAAATCCTTCCATGCAATTCAAAAAAAGCACTTTAACCCAACATTTGTCTAAGAAAATCACAGGCTTTGTATTGGGCCTGACAGGCTTTTGCCTTCCCCTGGTCTTTACATTCAGCGGCTTATCCTTTGCCGGTCATCTGGCACTGGGAATATTTCTGATGGCAGCTGTTTTCTGGATGTTTGAAACCATTCCCATTTACTCCACCTCCATGCTGGTGATTTTTTTGCAGGTACTCTTGCTGAGCCAACAGGGGCTGATGTTTTCGGGAGCCTCTTTGCCCGTAACGCAACCATTACAAACAGGAGAAAACCAATGGCTGATACCCCCTGAAGCCCTGGATGAAAATACGGTTTATATTGCTGAAGGGGAAAAGAAGAGCCGGTCGCTAGAAGTAAAGGTGCTGGAAGTGTCAGACATGGCAAGGGTAGAAACCAGCCAACTGTCCTCTGACACGCAGATAGTTTCAGAGGCCCGCCACCGGCTTGTTCGTTATGAACCCCTGGGGTATGCCGACTTTTTTGGTACCCTGGCCAGCCCCATCATCATTTTATTTTTGGGAGGGTTCATCCTTGCCCGGGCTTCGGTAAAATATAACCTGGATAAAAATTTGACCAACGTATTGTTGAAACCCTTTGGGCAAAAGCCCATGCTCATTGTTTTGGGTTTGATGATGGTTACGGCTGTGTTATCTGCTTTTATGAGCAACACTGCCACCACGGCTATGATGATGACCGTTGCCATCCCCATTGCCCTGCAGGTGAGCAAAGAAGACAAATTCCGGATTGTTTTGGCCCTGTGTATTCCCATCGCTGCCAATATTGGTGGGATGGCCACTCCCATAGGAACTCCGCCCAATGCAATTGTTATTGCCAACCTTCAACAGCAGGGCATACATATTGCTTTCGGAAGCTGGGTTGCTTTGATGTTGCCACTGGCCGTAGGATTGCTTTTGTTGGCCTGGTTCACTATGCGGATTTTATATCCCCCTACCGCCAAACGTTTCACAATGTCGTTAAAAAGCAGTTTTGAAAAGGGGCCCAGGGCCGTTATCCTGTATGTGGTTTTTGGCCTTACGGTACTGTTGTGGTTTACCGAGGCACAGCATGGTGTTCCAAGCTCCATGGTTGCCTTTTTGCCCATTATGGCACTAACCGTTACCAGTGTACTCAAGCAGGACGATATCCGTGCTCTTCCCTGGGAAGTTCTGTGGTTGGTTGCCGGTGGCATTTCCCTGGGTTTAAGCATGGAGAATACAGGGCTTGCCATGTGGCTGGTGTCAAGTATCAATTGGGAAATGCTTCCCCAGTTGATGTTGTTGTTGGTTTTTGGGGTGGTAGCACTGATGTTATCAAACTTCCTGTCCAATACGGTTACGGCCACTTTGATTGTACCCCTGGCCATCAGTATGGGAACCTCGGGTATCGGGGGTGAAGGATTTAACCTGGTTATCACAAGTCTGGTTGTTGGGTCGGCATGCAATATGGCCATGCTGCTTCCCATATCCACTCCTCCCAATGCCATTGCCATGAGTACCGGATATATCAAAACCATTGATATGGTTAAAGTAGGAATTGTCATAGGCCTGGTGGGTATTGTATGTGCACTGGTGCTTTCAATGCTTTACTGGCCCATTATTTTATAAATTAAAAGGAAATCCTATGGCTGAAATTTATATTATTTGTGTGGAGGATGAGCCCCAGGTGCTGGATGTCATTATTCGGGACTTGTCGGCACTGGAAGAAGTGTTTCCCATTGAAGTTGCTCACTCTGCCGATGAAGCCAGAGTGCTGATCCGGGAAATCAGGGAGGATGGCAACCATATAGGACTGGCTTTGTGCGATCATGTGATGCCCGGCGACAAAGGAGTGGACTTAATGATCGAGATGCAGCAGGATGCCTTCACCGAAAAAACACGCAAAGTGCTTCTCACCGGGCAGGCTGGCCTGGAAGAAACCATCGAAGCAATCAATAACGCCAGGCTGAATCGCTACATTGCCAAACCCTGGACCCCCGAACAACTTGTGAAAGTAGCTGTGGACGAGCTTACTACCTACGTTATTGAACAGGAAAAAGACTTGCTGCAGTATATGGGAGTGCTGGATCAGGCAAGACTGCAAGAGGCTATCAGAAACAAAGGCTATATTTAGAAGTGCCTGTGACAGCTTAATCTTACCGGGAAGCAGTTGGCTCAAAGTTACTGAACGGATCCTGAATAATGGCTGTGGTTTTGGGATGTAATCCTGAGAACATACGGGTCAATTACCTGTTTTTACAACAAGGAGTTTCTGCTTTTGTGGTAATGGCAACCAAGCAACTATACCAAAATGACCAAAAAAAAACCATCTGTCCCCATTGAAGATCGTAAACCCAACGTCATTGGGGCCACGGCCAAACCCCTTTATGACAAGGGTACATTCATTGTTACCATTAAAGAGATGCTGCCCGATTCAGAACTACTGGGCAACCTCCGTAAGACTTTTCAAAAGGGAGATGTATTGCTCAGGGAAAATGATCACAACAAGTATCTCTATATCATTCTGGAAGGCAATGTGGAACAGGTGAAAACCGGGGAGGATGTAAACACGGTCATTGGGCGGCATGGGCCCGGTGATTTTATCGGGTTATTATCTTTTCAGACGGGAGAAGCCGTTTTTACAACGGCCAGGGCCAGCTCTGAAGTCCTCACCCTGCAATTCGACCATCAAAGCTTTGAGCTCTTTATGAGCCGCTATCCCCAAATCAGTAAAACGTTGCAGGGGTTGATTTTTTCAAACCTGGCCGACAGGTACCGCCGGGTTGTCGTACTGCATGTGGAGGTTGCCACCCTGAGCAAAGAGCTGGAGACAGAACGCAATCAGCTGAAAAACACCATCAAAGAGCTTGAGCGGACAAGAAACGCCCTGATAACCCAGGAGAAAATGGCCACTCTGGGGGAGTTAACCTCCGGCCTGGCTCACGAAATCAACAATCCGGCATCCGCGCTGTTACGCTCGGTGGACTACCTCATTGCCACATTGCCCGCCATGGCAGAAAGAGCCGGTGCCCTACCTGATACCGGGCTGGTGAAATATTTTTTCAAAGCCGGACTGGAACGAGACTTTAGCGACACCGCCCTGCAAAGGGCGAAGATGAAAAAACTGGCTGGCGATTATCCCGATTTGGGGAGGACAAAAGTCAGGGTAATGGCTGAGATGAGTGACCCGGTACTGGAAAAACTCAAACCCTTTGCCAGGGATCCTAAAAACCAGGCGTTGATGCAATTGCTGCTGGATGCCTACCAGTCGGGTGTGTTTATGAATGGGATTCGCCTGTCAACCCAACGTATCGAATACCTGGTGAAGAGCCTGAAAAGCTATATCAGGCATAGTGGAAAGGAAGCGGAAGAAACCGATCTCAGACAGGGCATCAAAGAAACATTGCTTATCATCGGAAACAGGCTGAAAGATATAAAGGTAGAACTGGATTTACCCCAAATTCCTTCTGTGAATTGTTTTGTGGGTGAAATGAACCAGGTCTGGACCAACCTGATCATCAATGCCTGTGATGCCATGGAAGAAAAAGGGAAACTTTTTATATCCTGTGGTGAAAATGCGGAACAAAAAAAAGTTTGGGTGAAAATTGCCGATACAGGACCGGGGGTGCCCAACCGCATTAAAAAACGCATTTTTGATTCCAGTTTTACCACCAAAACAGCAGGTGGCGATTTTGGCCTGGGTATCGGGCTTGCTATTTCCAAAAGTATTATCGAAAAACATCATGGCACCATCGAGGTGAAAGATCATGAAGGGGGAGGGGCTGAGTTTGTCATCACCTTGCCATCAACAGATGATAAGTAGGGATTGATGTACATGTTGGCAGCAAGCAAAAAAGCACCATCCTCATTAAATCAAAGGATCATTTGAACCCATTGAAATCATGCTGCCTGTTCTTGATACCACCACGAATAAGTATCAGCTTGGTTTAAGTGTATTTTGTTGTTGTTCTAAATATTAATACCGGGAAATTCACGCCGTTGTGGATTCCAGAGGGGTAATCCCCCAGGCACATAAGGTAAAAAAACCTGCCGGAAAATGAAGGCGTAGAAGCTTGCCTGCTGCCAGCCTGCCCACCAACCATTCACCTCCGCCAAATATATCGCAAAAAAACATAAAAAACTCCCCGACATCGTTTAAAAATTCCCTATATTTGACGAAAATGATTTTCTGCAGAA
This sequence comes from Bacteroidales bacterium, assembly GCA_007131245.1. Taxonomy (GTDB): domain Bacteria; phylum Bacteroidota; class Bacteroidia; order Bacteroidales; family UBA7960; genus SKVR01. The sequence continues at coordinate 596 of SLQX01000057.1, read as the reverse complement.
CGAAAAAAGCACCTTGTCCCCAGGCCCGAAGCATTGGGAGAGTTAAACCCTGATGATTGTAAAGTGCCTAAAACAGAAATAAACACAATGTGCTATATCTCCCTTAACGGGATATAAAGCACAATTGTCGTTTATGGAGAAATAGGGGTGTAAAAGACCATTGTGGATATGGGGACGTTGGCGGTAATGCTAAAAAGACGACACAAACAGTGATTAAAACAAACTCAAATAATGAAACTGACAAATTAGTAAAGGATTTGATAAACTCAGATTTACTGAGGTTTACAATTCAATTCTTTTGCAAAACCGATAAAGGACTAAGACCGTTTGGAACGGGTGTTCTTGCATTAATTCACGACACTCATTTTATATTGACAGCTTCACATGTTGCCGACCACCTAAAAGAAGATGAAAACGAATTGTTTATCCAAGTAGATAAAAATAAATACATTAACGTAATTGGATATATTAAGTACACTGACATTGACAAAAGTCAAGGAATTGATTTAGCATATATAAAAATTGAAGAAGGCATGGTTGAACTATTATCAAAGCCTTGTAAATTCTTGACTATTGACAAAATATCTAAGCATAAT
>SLQX01000177.1 GCA_007131245.1 Bacteroidales bacterium | reverse complement strand
TGCTTCCTGGCCTGCTCCTTTGCTTTGTCGCGTACCAGGTTGACCAGTTTGCCCGAGTTTTCTTCTCCGGGTGCCAAACGACCATACACCATCCTGCCATTGCGAAAACTTCCTGCATATAGCCGGCTTTTGTCGCTGTTGACCATCGAAATGGCCTGGTGCGGGCAAATACGCATACACAGATGACAGCCATCGCAGGCGGTTTCTGAGATGATTACGCCCTGCCGGGAAAACGATATGGCATCGAAACGGCAGTAGGGTACGCAAATGCCGCAGTTGTTGCAGGTTTCTGGATTTATTACCGCCTTTTGCCCCCCAATAAAGGCCTGTTCCTCTTCATGGGAAGGGTTGAAAAGGAGGTACTGGTTGGCTGCATCCACATCGCAGTCGGCCAGCACTACTTTTTCTGACAATGTTGCCAGTGCGGCGCTGATGCTTGATTTGCCGGTGCCTCCCTTGCCGCTGATGATGGCTATTTCCATTGTACATGTATTTTATCCAGTAATCCTAAAAAGATACTTTTCCAAAGGGTATCAGCTTCTGTAATGAGTTTGCCTTGTGCATAACTGGCGGCAATGCTGCGTTCAAAAGGGATTTCCATCAATAAGGGGATATTTTCTCCGGTTAAATATTCATAGACCTCCTGGTTGCCCATTCCTGCCCGGTTGATGATGACCCCAATGGGTTTTTTCATCTCCCTGAGGGTTTCCACCGATTGTTTCAGGTCGCTCAGGCCAAAAGGAGTAGGTTCGGTTACCAGCACTACATAATCGGCCCTGGCCACAGTTTGAATAAAAGGGCAGGAGGTTCCCGGGGGAGCATCCATGATGGTCATCTGGTGGTCTCCGGCTGCCTGTATACCAGCTTTTATCAAGGGTACAGGCGAGTACACTCCTGCATGCATGTGGGCTTCGACGAGGTTGTTGTGATTGGATGCTGTATAAGTTGTTACCACACCCAACTCCACATCTTTTTCGGTAATGGCTTTGAAATGGCAGGCGGCAAGACATGCGCCACAGCCATGACAAAGCTCTTCCATGACTTTGATGACCTGGGGTTGCGGTAAAAAGAAGATAGCATGGTAGTTGCACCAATCATGGCATTTGCCGCAATAGGTGCACTTGCTCTCATCAATAACCGGAACTTTCTGGGTAACCACCGAGGTGCTTTCTTCTTTTGATTTGAAGAATAGTTTTGCATTGGGTGCTTCTGCATCGCAATCGGCCAGCGTAGCAGGTATGCCCGTTTTGGAAAGGCTATGGAAAAGGTTGGTGGCCACCAGGGTTTTTCCAGTGCCGCCTTTCCCGCTGGCGATGGCGATTTTGAAGTTCAGAGGTAACATTTTTCCTTGCTTTTTATCCACGGCAGTTTCCATGCTGATGCTGATGGCTGTCGTGATTACAATAGTTGGCCTGCAGGTTTAAATTCCCTGCAATGAACTGTTTGACCAGTTCCCTGGCACTTTTGGTGGGTGTACCTACATATACATTGATGTTTTGTTCGTTGAAAAGGTGGATAGCTTTTTGACCCATGCCTCCGGCAATTACGTCTGTTATATCATAACCGGCAATCCACCGGGGGTATAGTCCGGGCTGATGTGCCGGAGGGATAACCTCTACGGTGTCGAAAATTTCGGAGTCTTTGACTTCAATTAGCGCAAATGACTGGCAGTGGCCGAAGTGGGCACACAACTCACCGTTTTCTATGGGTATTGCGATACGTTTGTTCATAAGTTTAACATGAAAAGATAAAAATGAAAAGTGGAAAATGAGAAATAAAGAATGAAAAATGAAAGAATAACTTTCGTCTTTGAGCTTCCAGCTTCCGCCTTCCAGCATCCAGCTTCGAGCCTCAAACTTCCAGCTTCCTACTCCCCTCCTCTGAATTTTCTTTTCTTTCCCAGCCCCAGGAATTTTCTTCCCAGTCCCTGGCCTTTACCCGGGCGGGCTTTGTTTTCAGTATTGTTGTCAGTATCACCTGTTTGGGCGCACTGTCCTTTTCTGCGGCCTGTCATGGGTCCTTGACTTTCTGGGCCTGTTTTGTCAAATCGTGGCATAAATTTATAAGTTAAAAGTGAAAAATTAAAAATACTAGTTAGACTACCATTGTATGATTCCAGGAAACAACTGACTTCCAGCTTCCTCCTTCCAGCTTTGACCTTTCAGCTCCGAGCTTTCAGCTTTCAGCTTTCAGTTTTGATTTTCCAGCATCTCCAGAACTTCCCCCACCGTTTTTTCGTCCTGGATGACAATCATTTGAATTTTTAAATTGTCGAGCAGGGGTTTGATTTTCAGACCAAATTCACCTGAGATGATTTTTTTTACCTGGCGTCTGGCTAGCAATTCTACAGCAGTTGGACCTGCACCATCTTCAGCATCTTTGACCGGATTAGGCAGGTATTCTATTCCTCCGCTTTCTTTATCGTAAATCACGAAGTAACTACAGCGGGCAAAGCGTTTATCGATGGTTGCCTCAGGTGTTTTTCCGGTAGATGATATGGCTATTTTCATAGGTTTTGATTTTCAGTTGATAGTTATTGAATGAGAAGGACGAATCTTCTGTATGTTTTAACCTTATTCAATCCTGTTGCTTTCCTTTCCTTTTTCTGTAACCTTTCCCGCAGCTTTTTTGCTCAATTCCCTTGTTGCAGGCTTTTGTTGGTGGTGTCTGTTCTTTTAAATCATAATTGGAGAAACGATCACTGCCACACAGGGGGCATGCCGTAATTTTTTTGTCCATCTCGGGGTTGTTAAAAAAACAGTCACAGCTCTTGCAGTGGTACCAGTTGCTGTCGAAATATACTTTCCCACCTTCAATGGCAATGGGGCGACCTTCCACAAATGCTTTGGCAATTTTTTGCCTGGCTGCTGAATATACCCTGGTAAATGTGGGACGAGAGACTTGCATGGCATGTGATGCCAGTTCGTGATTGAGCATATCGTAGTCGCACAGTTTCAGGGCTTCATATTCTTCTAAGAGCATTACTACAGAATCTTTACTTGTCGTCGATATATCTGGCCCATAGGGTTTGTATCCTTTGATAACCGGTGGAGTAATGATTTTTCGTAGTCTTTTGTGACGAGGTGACATAAGTTAATGAGTAAAAGTTCATGACAAAGATAATGAACAATAGTTCATAACACCAAATATTTTTTGTTAATTTTGCAGGTAAACCTAAAAATTGTTGATATGGCTGAAGGAAAAATCATGCAAAAGAAGGTAGTCATGCCTGCCCACCTGAACGATCACAATGTTTTGTTTGGGGGAACTGCCATGAAATGGATGGATGAAGCAGCTTATATGCTTGCCAGCAGGTATTCGGGGAAAAAAGTGGTAACTGTTTCTGTGGAAAAGATAAGGTTTTTAAAAACTATATACAAGGGGGAGGTTGCCAGCATAAGCTGCCACATCGCAGAAACTGACGGTGTCCGATTAAAAATCCGGGTGGTTATTCATCGCGAAGATATCCTAACAGGCAGAGACGAAACAGCTATCGATGCTATGTTTGTTTTTGCTGCTGTAAATAATGACAACAGGCCTGTGAGGTTAGACAAATAGAAGATTGCTCAAATCATAATTACAGGCTGACTTTTTGTATTTCCATTTTCTCGCTTGAGATTGAAATTTGTTCATTTTCGAACATTAGTGTTCGTTATGCTACAGTTTATTTTTGATGTATACTGGATAAAATTCACTTTATCAGTGCTTTGGGTGTTTTGGTTTAGGGTTTGCATGTTCCTTTCAAGGAAAACCCAATAAATCAATATGTTACATTCTTTAAGTCGATATAAATTTACGGTATGCCTGTGTTTGTTTGTGATTATGCAGGTGTTTGTTTGGGCCAGGCTCTCTTATGGAGCGCATTCAAACGATGATTCTATTTTAATTGAAAGCAAATTAGCTTTGCTCAATTCTGGTATGCATGCTTCAGAACTCAGCCTGGAAGAGTTGGAGCAAATGCACAAACAGCTAAGAGAGAAAAGGCTGGATTATGGGTTGAAAGCAGCCTCGCTGTTTCTTGATAAGGCTTACTACCTCAACGACAGCATAAACATGGCCAAAGGGTATCATTATAAAGCTGTTGCCTTTTCGCGGGCAGGTGATTACGATGCTGCCCTGAAAAATCATTTAAATGCTTTGAACCTGCGTGAAGCCTTGGGTGATAATAAAGAAATGGCTGGAATTTATAATAACATTGGAATTCTATATGAAAAATTGAATCAATTTGAGAAAAGCCTTGAGTTCTACGAGAAAAGTTTGTCGATTTATGAAGAGCTGGAAAATGATAAAGTGATTGCCCTGGTATTGACTAACATGGGAGGGTTATACGGGAGCATGGGGCTTATTAATGAGGGCCATGCTGTACTGGAAAAAGCCCGGGAGAAAATTGAATACTGGGAGGGACATCCTGTACTTGCCAGTAATTTACAGAATGTTGCCATCTTGTATTTTAGGGAACAGGACTATGAAAATGCAAAAAAATACCATAGAAAAGCTATGCAATTGTATGAGAATGAAAATGATCTTTATGGTTACACCTATTCCAACTATCATCTGGGCAAGACCTATTATAAAACAGGAGATTATATCCAAGCCAATGCATTTTTTAAAGAAGGAATTGAGATCGCCAAAGAATCGGGGCAGGCCCATTTGCGCATCAAGTTGCTGGAGCAAAAAGCTTTATGTTATGCTTCCATGGAGGTTTACAACCAAGCATTTGAATATCAGCTGGCATTTTCCAACTTAAGAGATTCATTATTAGGTGAAGAAGCCATGGACAAGGTTGCTTTTTATCAGGCCTTGTATGAGTCCGAGAAAAAAGAAAGCCAAATCAGTCAACTGAAAAAGGAACGGGAGTTGAAAGAACTGCTGCTGGAGCAGCAAACTCTTGAGCTTTCCCAGAGTAAACTCACCAATACGGTTTTGTTGTTTTTGTTGGTGATTGTTTTGTTGGGAGGATTTATCATTGTTAATCATTACCGAAATAAAAGACGGGATCAACTGCTAAGACAAAGTGTTGAATCGCAAAAGGCGCAGGTGCAGGCTATTATAAAAACTCAGGAAAATGAACGTATGCGATTCGCCAAAGACCTTCACGATGGGTTGGGGCAACTGCTTACGGCTCTTAAAATCAACTGCACTAATATTATCCAGGCTCCGGATAAACCCAATTCATCAGCCATTGAAAATGCAAGTACCATTATTAAAGACATGGATCAGGAAATTCGCAATATTTCTTTTAATATCATGCCACAGATATTAGTGAGAAAAGGCATTTGTCCTGCTATTTCTGAGCTGGCAGCAAGAATCAACTCTTCACGGAATCTTCGAATCGATGTTACAGAATATGGGTTTACCCACCGTTTTGAGGCTTCGGTTGAAATTGCAGTTTATCGCATCATCCAGGAGTTGGTCAACAATATCATAAAATATAGTGGAGCCCATAATGTCAATATTTACTTTACCCAGCACGAAGGAGAATTGAATGTTCATGTGGAAGATGACGGGATGGGGTTTGACACCGCTCTGCTCAAACAAAGTAAAGGTTCGGGATGGAAAAATATTTGCTCACGCCTGAAATATGTGGATGGAAATATTTCCATTGATTCCCGTCCTTACCGAAAAAATTCCACTGTTATCATTGATATACCCTTAAAGAAAAATAAATATGAGCACCAACCTGTTAGTTGTTGATGACCATCAAGTGATTATTGATGGCATAAAAAGTATTATCCCCGAAAATAAGTTCAAAATTATGGCCGAGGCCAATGATGTAGCCGGGGCACTTCAGTGTCTGAATTTGTTTGATATAGACTGTATTGTTACGGATATTCAGTTGCCCGGGCGTTCAGGTGTTGAGTTGATACGAGAAGTCAAAAAGCGACAGCCTGCCATCAAATGTGCCGTACTAAGTATGTTTGATGAAAAAGCGATGGTTCATGAAGCCATGGATGCAGGCGCTGATGCATACATCATCAAAAGTTCAGACCCTTCACAGTTAGAAAAAGCACTTGAGAAAATCTTAAGTGGAGAAAAATATATATGTGAAGATTTATCTATGCTTTTGCTGCAGAATGAAAGCATTTTTAATGCTAAAGCCAGGCATCTTTTATCTCCCAGGGAGAATGAGGTTCTAAAACTGGTAGTGAGTGAAAAGTCCAATAAGCAGATCGCCGCCGAACTTTTTATTAGTGAGCGAACTGTGGAATCGCATCGCAAAAACATTTACCGAAAAACCAACACCGAAAGTCTTGTGGGGCTGGTTCGCTATGCCCTGGATAATAAATTGGTGTAAAAAACCAGTGCTGGCACGGATTCCATTTCCCCACCCCCACGGATGAACTCCGACTGGGAGCGTAATACATTTGCCTACCTTAAAAATAATACCGTATTGGGTATTGATAAAAATTATCAATACCGGGTGTTGAAACAAAGAATTAAAAATTTTATATCATGACAAAAAAAGTACTTTTTCTCTGCCTCCTTTTTGTTTTGGCAAGCATAACAGGAATAAGCCGGGGAATTAACCAGGGTTTTTCTGAACTGTTCCAAAAAACAGGAGGAAAAATTTTATTTTCAGAGTCTTTTGATCACCTTCCAACCGGGTATTTGCCCCAGGGATGGGAAACTCAAGGTCCCGGAAAGCATAATTGGGGTGCCATAGATATGGATAATGCCGGAGGAGAAGCTCCCCAGATGCGGTTTTATATCCATCCCATTTTTGAAGGTACCTCTTATCTGCTAACACCCAACATTGATACAGAGGGGAGTGAGGGGCTGATTTTAAGTTTTAAAAACAGGGTGGATAATTTTTCAGGCTTGTTTGACAACGATGAACTTGCCGTGGAGTATTCATTTGATCAGGGAGACCAATGGGAAGAGTTATGGTCGTTTGTGGTTACCAAAAGCCGTGGGCCGGAAGAATTGCTTCTATTTACTGAGGTGCCGGCAAGTGCAGAGGAGGTGCAGTTTCGTTTTCGCTTTAGTGGAAATAGCAGAAATATTCATATGTGGTCCTTTGATGACATCGTTCTAAGGCAGGCTCCGCAGCATGAGGTACATGCCGGCTCAGTTTCAGGCAATCCTTTGCCTGTAGCACAGAAAGAACACACTTATACATTGAATGTGCTCAACACCGGTGTGGAACCCTTTGATGACTATACAGTAAAGCTTATGAAAGGGGAAGGTGATGAGATTGCATCGTTGCCGGGCAGTAGCGTGGCATTTGGCGAGTCTGTTGACTATGAATTTCAATGGGTTCCAAATGAGCAAAATGCTGGTAAAACCCAGCTGTGGGGGCTTGTTGAATGGGAAGATGATGATGGGGTAAGTGAATCTGCTACCCAGCCTCTGGATGTGTTTGTTCTTGAAAGCTACTTAGCTACCAATTTTATTGGTACCGATGACGTGGTTTCTCCCCATTATATTCAACAGCCTTTTGATTTTCAGGATAATAACAGTATGTCTCAAACGATTTATTATCCCCGGGAGATGTCTTTACTGGGCGGTGAAATAACACATGTGGTTTACTTTAACCATTTCGATCATGCCCAGGAAAAGGAGATTAAAATATACATGGGTACTACGGAAAAAGAACACTTGTTTGATGGCTATATTTCAACTCAGGATCATCAGCTGGTTTTCGAGGGTAGTCTTCTGTTTCCTGGCGGCTCTAACCCCATCGTCATTGCCCTTGATGAACCATTTCTGTATGAGGGGGGTGATAAAAACCTGGTGGTTACTAATCATGCACCAGTTGACGACTGGCAAGCACCTCCTTACAACAGGTTTTATGTTTCCGAAACAGATAATCCCCATCGAGCAAGGGCTTTGCGCTCGGACGAACTGGTGATTAATCCGGAAAATCCACCTGTAGGTGGAGAAGTTGGTTCTGTTATTCCCAATACGGTGTTTGTATTTGATGGGCAAGATTTGGGAAGTGTTGCCGGTTTAGTTCTTGATGAAAATGGAAACGCTTTTCCAGAAGTTAAGTTGGAGGTTGAGTCAACGGGTGCAGTTACACATTCTTTAGAAAATGGCAGCTTTGCATTTGAGATATGCCCTGTGGGCGAGCAAGCAATTAGTGTATCATATGTTGGTTATCATGATCAACAGCATACCCTTGATATTGAAACCGGCCAGACAGCGGAACTGGATATTGTTATGGAACCATTGCCAAAGGTCTCACTGGGCGGCACGGTGATGGTCAGTGATGAACAAGGAGCTCCGGCCGCAGGTGCTGAAGTTGTATTACATGGGAATACAACCCATGAAACTAATGTGGATGAAAACGGGCAGTTCTTGTTGAGTGATGTATATGGCCAGCAGCAATACGAAATGACCATTATCTTAGAAGGCTATGATGACTATGGGCAAACCTTGCTTTTGGGCCCGGATGATTCAATACTCGAGGATATCATCTTAACTGAAAAGGCTCACCCAGCCTTTAATGTAAAAGCGACTTCTGATGAAGTGAATGATGAAGTTATCCATATAAGCTGGGAAGAAGCTGGAACAGCCATAGAAAAGGATTTTCGTCATGACAGTGGAGTTATGGACAGGGTTTTTGGACTGTATCCATCAGACCTGAATACGGTTTATGGTAGTGTGCATCGTCATCATTCCCAGCTGCATGAGGTTTCCTGGTTTTTGGGTTCAGAAACTTTCGTATACAATACAGTGAAAATATGGATAGTTGCCCTGGATGAGGATGGATGGCCCGATTCTTCAAATATTGTTTACTCAGCCGATGACATTCCCAATGAACAGAGGCAATGGAATACCTACGAATTGACCGATCCATTGGTCATGGAAAATGGATTCCTGGTGGGTATTTCTGTGGATGGTTGGATGGGTATTGCCATGGATAGTGGTGAAGAGCCCTATCCCTTTGAACCTTTAACGCAATTTGTTGCCATTGATATCTCAGGGGATAATGCTTTTGAGGCTCTGGAAAACTTATGGGATAATTTTTCGGCTTCCAATTTTCTTATCCGAGCCCACGGCCTTACCTATGGATCCGCCTCTGAAGACCAAACAGATAAGGGAAGGATTGAGGCTGATGCCGCCAAAGATGACCTGTATTTTATCAACGATGAATCATTTGAAAATTCCATAAAACAAAACAAATCGTCATATGATAGCAAAGCTCTGGAAAGCTATAGTGTTTACAGGCTAAAAGATGGTGAACAGGATCTTGAACCAGATGAATGGACATTGTTGGCTGAAAATTACCAACAGTTGGAATTGGAAGATAATGATTGGGGACAGCTGGAACCGGGTGTTTGGCTTTATGCCGTGAAGGCGGAATACACCAATGATGTGTATGCAGAGCCAGCATTTTCCAATTTAATGCCCAAAGATATGCTTGTTCCGGTGACTATCCAGGTTTCTGCCAATACAGGGGAGGATCCTATGGGAGCTTCACTGGTATTGACACATGCCTCACAAGGCGATGAACATCAATATTCGGCTGTGGTGCCTCCCGGTGGCATGGTTGAATTTCCGCAGCTCTGGAGAGGCGTTTACGATATCTCCATTGAGTTTGACGGTTATGAGGAGTATCAAGCTGTAGATGTCGATTTCACAGAAGGTGGAGACTATTACGCAGAACTTGTGGAAGAAATTATTGCGCCCCATACACTAATGATTGTGCAGGAGGAGCTGTTTGCAGATCAAGTGACATTTAAATGGAATGCTTCAGAGTTGATACAGCTTTATCAGCACCAGGGGCATGTTCCTGAGCAACCCAATGCCTATTACCAGGAGTCTTCAAATGTATATGGGACGGTATTTGATTTAACACCTTATCCTGACGCTGTGATTGAATACATGGATTTTCATCATATGCAATGGGGTGTTCCGGAAGGTAACTACCAATATACGATACACCTTGTTGATTGGGATACCTTTACTATCCTTGAATCTGTGGGCCCCCTGTTTACCAATACCACCGATGACTGGGAGAAAGGTATTGAGTTGGGCTCTTTCACCGCTGAAGAAGTTTCTCATCTGGGAGTTTTTGTTCAGCCCCAGGCGAATGAACCTCTTTCGGGTACTTTTTACCCCACTATCACCGGTGATGCCAATGGCCCTTATGGCTTATCGGTGGTAGCACCTCTGGCCGATTTGAGCCAATATGCCGTAAACCCATATGTTATGGGTGATTTTATGATCAATCTTTGGGTAGAAACTTCTTACTTTGAGCAGGATGTGGTCAAAGCTGGATTAGCAACTTTCATTGATGGCCAGCCTGTTAAAACAAGGAGGGGGAACGCAACCCCGGCAAGTCCCGAAAAATTCACCCAAAAGTCTTCCGGAGTTCTAAAAAAGGGTGCAAAAGCATTTGAGGGTTTTTCTATCTTTTTGGAAGATATGAACGAACCTGTTGCAACAGGTGTGATGAGCGAAGAGTATATGTTTACCAACATGGAAGTAGGGGAGTACACGGCAGGTGTTAAAGGTGTATACACCACGGGCGCATCTGAAGTAGCGACCCTCGATTTTTTAGTGGAGGAGGGGTATGAGGTTTCGTTCAATATTACAGATACTGAAGGACAACTCGTGGATAATGCCCAAATCACCATTAACAATGAAGAGTATGAACAGGGCAATTACATGTTTGACAGAGTTTTGCCGGGGACTTATCCTTTTACTGTTACTCATGCTATGTTTTTAAATTACCAGGGAGAGATGCTGGTTGCCAACGATAACTTGCAGCTGGATATAGAGCTGAAAGCAGACAACGTGAGTGCCAGACCAGAGGTTGGCATTGATGCTGTAAACATTTACCCTAATCCTGCCAGTGAACGAATACACTTGGTTTCTGATACAGCTATTGAAACCATCAGAATATTTGATATTACCGGGCAGTTGCACAAAAAACAAAGAATGAAGAGTTACCAGGGGGATGTTAATGTTGAACAACTGCCTGCGGGGTTATACCTGATTGAAATTTTAACGGCTGATGGAGCCTATATAAAGAAAATACAGATAAACCGGTAAAATTGAATTATGCATACAGTATCAGGCTGACAACAGGATGCCTGATACTGTATATCTCATTGAAATAAATTTATTAAAATTCCAGCCTGGTGTCCAGTTTTATGTAACCGGGCCAAAAACCACTAAAAAACATTAACAAAATGAGACTCAACAATTATTTACTTTGCTTTTTACAACTTGCACTTTTTTTATCGTTTGCTCCGACCTCGTTGGCGGGGTCTGAAACAATGGATAGTAAAACCAGAACCATTCATATGATGCAGTCTCTGGATGTCCTGTTATGGGAAGACTTTGAAGGTAGTTTTGACATTCCTGAAAATTGGCTTGCCGTGGATAACAATGGGGATGGACATAACTGGCGAATAAGTTTTGCAGGTCCGGGGGATAATCCTTTTCGTGCAGCCGAATCACGCTCCCTGAATGCAGATGAATCCGGGACCCCTACACCCATTGAACCCGATAACTGGCTGATTACACCCCAGCTTAACGTGCCCGAAAATGTTTATGGGCTTACTTATCAACGTCAGTCTAACAATGCTCTTACCCCGGCTGAAAATTATGAGGTGCTGGTTTCCACTACGGGGAGTGATATTGCAGATTTTGACCAAATGGTATTTTCAGAGACTCTGAATGAAGGTGAGGTATGGGAAGATATCTTTGTCAGATTGGATGATTTTGCAGGAGAAGATATTTTTATCGCGTTTCGTCACTACGACTGCGTAGGGCAGGGGTCGCTTTATCTTAATAACATCAAAGTGTATCAATTACCAGCCTATGACATGTTTGTAGAAAAAAAGACTGATGACATGCATGTGGGAGCAGGTGAGCAGGCCAGTTATCAAGTGAATATACAGAACAGGGGTTTGCAAGATGATACATTTGATTTTGACAAATTAACAGGTGACTGGTATAGTTTATCAGAGCAAAGTGTCCAACTAGCATCCGGAGAAATGACAACAGTCTATGTGGACGTCAATGTACCCGAAGATGTACAGATGGGTGATACCGACGATCTACTATTGACTGTTACCTCCCAGGGTAATCCGGAACAATCAGAAACTGTAGAAGTAACTACAACAGCTGTTACAGCTGTATCTGCCGATTACCTGGAAGATTTTAGCAATGTAAGTGTGCCTGAACTGCCTTTGGGATGGCGTAAAATAGTGGAATCAACAGATCAGTTTTCACGCTTGGAAACCAATTCGTTCATGTATTACTCCGAACCCAATTCGGTGGTTTTTAATAACGCTGACGATACTCAGGCTTTATTGGTTTTGGTTTCTCCGGAAATTGAAAATGATTTAAATGATTTAAGAGTCAGTTTTTATGCTAAGAAGCAACAAGCCACAAGTTTTCCCATCTTAAAAGTGGGTACCATCTCTGACCCCAACGACCCTGCCACTTTCAACGAACTTGATGCTTTCTATTTCACCGACCAGTTTGAGCCTTTTACAATTTCTTTGGAGGATTACCAGGGGGATGATAAATATATTGCTTTCAAACATGATTCATCTGATGATCATTATGCCAGTGTGTTTCTGGATCATATCTTTATTGAAGAAAGCAAACCCTTTGATGTTCAGGTTGAAAACCTTTCAGGGGATATGGCTGTGCAGGCCGGACAAACAGGAGTGTATGACATCGAGGTGACCAACAATGGGTTTGAGAATGATATTTACTCCATTTTGTTAGATGCCAATAGAAACTGGGAATACGATATGGATGAATCTTTGGAGCTGTCAGCTGGTCAGTCAACAGTAGCACAGCTTACCGTTACAGTGCCTCAGGATGCGCAGCTAGGCGAGTTATTAGTATTAAACCTGGAAGTTGTATCACAAAGCCAGGATGATGTAAATGCGGAACTTGAGGTAACCACAACCGCACTGAATACCATCTCTGACTTCCCTTATACTGAAGGGTTTGAGGAGGACTTTCCTCCTCTTGGCTGGTCAAAGGTAAGCACCTATGAAGAAGCCTCGTGGAGCCAATCCCAAATGCAAAGCTATAGCGGTTCTTTTAGTGCTAATGCTTCCACTGCTATGATTTTCAGGATGATGGATTATGTCGCTGATGAGTGGCTTATTAGCCCTTGTTTTGATTTTGATCATGAAGAGGCTGAAGACCTTTTGTTTTTTGGTAAATCGCAAAATGCACCCAATGGAGTTATTGAGATGGTAAGGGTCTATGCTCTGGAACACCAAGGTGACAAAGTTGCTGATTTGATTGATCAGGGAATCCTGGTTGAAGAGGTTCAGCTTACTGAAGAATGGGCTTCGTATCTTGTGGATTTGAGTCATTTGGAGGGAGAAAAGCACATTGCTATTCACTATGAGATAAATCAGGAGGATGATGGGGAACATAACAACATTTATATTGATGATTTTTCTATAGGTGCTTTTAATTCTTTTGAGCTGACAATGGAAGAGCCGGAGGGGGAAGGAACAGTGTCTCCCCAGGCAGGAGAGTATTCTTTTGTGGAAAATGAACAGGTGAACCTTCAGGCCATTGCTGCTACAGGTTGGTATTTTGACCACTGGGTTGGGAATGTGGAAAATGTTAATGAAGAAGAAACAACTGTGGTCATGACTGCCGATCAGACCGTAAAAGCGGTTTTCTCGCCCATGGAGGTTGAAGCTTTACCTTTTCATGAAGATTTTTCAGAAATCCAGGACGGAAGCATTCCTCACAATTGGATGCGGACACATGAGAATTGGGCGGTGACAAATACCGATGAAGCTGGTGGACAATCCCCTGAAATGCAATTGAGTCCATTGCCCATGTCAAGTGGTGAAGTTAGGCTCATATCTCCTCCCCTGGATTTTAGTACTACAACTGAGGCTGAGATGACTTTCCAAACCCATATTGAAGATTCACAGTGGGCAGGATACACGCTTACAGTGCAAACATCGGTGGATGGTGAAACCTGGGAGAATACTTCCTGGGAGCATGATGCATCTGACAAGCAGGGAAAAGAAGATGGGCCCCAAACCATTGTCATTGACCTGGAGCATTTGGATGGACAGGAACAGGTATTTGTATCATGGGTGTTGATAGGAATGACGATGGATCTAAACCTGTGGGCCATTGATAATATAAGTATTGAGGGTGTGCCCGAAGAGGTGTTTTATACGGTTATGTTTGATATATTGGATGATGATACAAATCCTGTGGAGGATGCAGTTGTTACACTTGGAGAAATAACCAACCCATCGGGTGACTATACATTTACAGATATTGAGCCTGGAAACTACACTTATACGATAGAGGCAGAGGGTTTCTTTCCGGTCACAGAGCATTCACTTGAAGTAGATGAGGATACTACCGTTTCTGTTACAATGGAAACCGACGATGTGTTTGTGGATAAATTGAAGAGTAAGGTGTTTAGTGTTTATCCCAATCCATCAACAGGGATATTACATATTGATGCGGATGAGTTTGTCAGTCAGGTAGCCCTTCTTGATATTGGTGGTAATACTGTTAAAACTGTTCAGGTGGACGGACATCGGACCACTTTAAATTTGCAGGATATTCCATCAGGTATTTACCTGCTAAAGATAACAGGGGATAATGTATCTGTTACACAAAGAGTTATTGTCTCTCATTGATTTAAGATAATTATAACAGGGGCTGATTAAAAAAAGCTGGTAAACCGGGTGAATGGATCCGGGTAGTAGCAAAATTTCAATCAGCCCCTTTTTATTACACCATTAAAAATATTGATCATGTTGTCAGGAAGATTCTTGTGGGTTGTCATTTTGTTGTTTTTTTGGACAAGTTTGTGTGCTGTTGAACGCATCTATTTTTGCCAGGAAGAGATGCCCGGTGTAGAAAAAACACTGTTGAATAGACAGCTTGGAAATGAACGCATTAAGATAACCCTTAATGGATTTGAAAAAAGAAAAGTGAGAACTCCCAAGGGTGAGGCTGTTGTTGTTGATGTAAAAGGTGCCACCCCAGTAACAAAGAAGGGGTTGCCCGATATCCCAAGGCTGGTTTTACCCTTCATTGTGCCCGATAAAAAAAATATGGAAGCAAAGGTGCTTGATTTCAACTATGAGGAGTTTCATGATGTGGATATTGCTCCATCTAAAGGACATTTTTCTAAAAAAATTCAACCTTCAGATGTCCCCTGGGTTTACGCAGAGGAGTATGAGGTGGATGAGTTTTGGCCTGGAAAAACAACAGAAATGTCACAACCCTATATAATGAGAGATGTCCGTGGACAAAACCTGTTTGTTTATCCTGTGCAATATAACCCGGTAACAAAAGTGTTAAGGGTTGTTTCAAGTCTTGAGATAGAACTTATCCCCACTGGTGGTAAAGGTGACAATATTCTTGAAAGGGGTGGAAATTTTACTACGGTGACCCGGGAGTTTGAAACTATTTACAGTAACTTTTTTTTCAATGGAGACGCATTTCTAAAATCCTATCCTCTGGCAAATGAAGAAGGGTCGTTACTTATAATTTGCTATGATGAGTTTATGGAAAGCATGGAACCTTTTGTTAAGTGGAAGCGGACCACAGGCCGCAAAACCAAAATGGTTCCTGTATCAGAAGCTGGCTCTGCACCCGCTGAAATTAAAAGCTTTGTTTCGGAGTATTACCAGGAGCACGACGACTTTGCTTTCTTGTTGTTGGTGGGGGATGCTCCGGATCAAATCCCTTCGTATGAGTTTGAGATTGCGGGTGAGTATGAAACTGGTCACTCTGATAGCTGGTATGGGTTTTTGGAAGGGAATGATGCCTACAATGAGGTTATCGTAGGCCGTTTTTCAGCCACCACGATAGAGCAGGTGCAAACACAGGTGCAAAAGGTAATTCATTATGAGAGAGAGCTAACTGCTGAGGATCAGTGGTTGTCAAGGGGGTTGGGAATTGCTCGCAATGAAGGTGCAGGAGGAGGACATTATGGAGAATCGGATTATGAACATATGGATTTTATCCGTGATTCACTTTTAAACTTTACCTATGATATTGTATACCGTGAGTATGACGGTGATGTGCCCGGATTACCTAATACTTCTGCACAAAAGATATCTCAACGCATCAACGAAGGGGTGGGCATAATCAATTACTGCAATCACGGTTTGGCCACTGAATGGAGTGTGGCAGGTTACAATATATCTGATGTGGAGTCTTTGGAAAATTCAGGAGAGCTACCTTTCATCTGGTCAGTAGCCTGTTTGAATGGGGACTTCTCTGGCCAGGAGTGTTTTGCCGAATCATGGATGCGGGCCACGCACCAAGGCGAACCTTCAGGGGCTGTAGGAGTATTTATGTCTTCTATTTCACAGGACTGGGTTCCTCCCATGACTGCGCAGGATGAAATGGTTACGATTCTGGTGGAGCAGCGAAATCATGTGAAGCGAACTTTCGGGGGGATCTCTGTCAATGGAAGTATGGCTATGATAGCTGCTCACGGTAATACCGGGGCTGTGAATCACAAAACCTGGATCCTTTTTGGAGATCCCTCCATGAAAGTTAGAACAAAAGCCCCCCAACCCATCAATCTCTCTTATAATCCTGAATTAGTTATAGGGGCCACTGCTTTTGCCATTCAGTCAGAGCATGAAGGTGCAATGGCCGCCCTGACCAAAGAAAACAACCTGGGTGAGTGGGTCATTTTAGGTACTGCCCGAATACAAAACGGTGAAGCGGTTATTGAGTTCAGCCAGCCCCTGGAAGAACCGGATACGCTAACTTTGGCAGTTACCGGGTTCAATACACAAACATACCTGAACGAGGAGATAATCGTTGTACCCCCCGATGGCCCCTACCTACATCTGAAAGATTTTGCAATTACAGGTCAGCAAGAAGCACAAGATCCTTCGGCTGCTTTCGGAGAAACCCTCTCCTTTGATATATACATCGAAAACATCGGAAACCAGGAAGTTTTGGATGGTGAGGTTTCTTTATATTCGGGAGACCCTTGGGTTGAAATATCCGAAAACAACTTAACCCTGCACTCCTTTGATGAAGGAGAAGTAGCTGCTTTTGAAGGGGCTTTCATGGTGGATATTGATGAGAATATTCCCGATCAACATGTTGTGCAATTCAGACTGGATTTTGAATTTAATGAGCAGGAACAGTCTATGGCTTACTTTAATTTCCCGGTACATGCACCCCATTTAAAGCTAACCTCTTGGTTTATGGATGATTCTACAACGGGAAATGACAATGGTATTTTTGATCCTGGTGAAATTGTTGAATTGCACTTTGCTGTTGAAAATTTCGGGCATGCAGCCACAGGTGCAATCAAAGCAAGAGGTGTACCCCTTTCAGACCGTCTGGAGTTTCTTGATCCTTATATTAATCTGGAGGAAATAGAGCCCGGAAATAACGCTTCTTTTAGCCTTGCTGTAATGGCGGCATATCAGCCAATCCAGGAAGTTGCTGAAGAGTTTGTCCTGCAACTCAGCCGCAACAAGTTTCTTTTTGAAGAGCCTCTTGAGGTAACCATTGGAATGCTACCCGATTATTACACTAATGAGGATGCAATATATTTGGCCTGTCAGGGACGATTTTATGATTCGGGAGGGGCGGATGAAAATTATTCTTCCAATGAAAATTATGTCGTTTCGTTTTATCCCGAGCAACCTGGCTCTCAACTTGAGTTTGTTTTCGAGGAGTTTTACCTTGAGGATAGCCACAACTGCATGCATGATTTTCTAAAAGTTTATGATGGCCCCAATACCAATTTCCCATTGCTTGGTACCTGGTGTGGCCAGTTATCACCTGACACCCTGGTGTCGGATAACACACATGGTGCACTTACTTTTCATTTTTCATCAGGAAGTGGAAATACCTTTCCGGGATGGGCTGCTCGTTTTGGATGTACCCAAATGCCTCTGCATTTTGAAAGTATTACTGCCTATCCGCAGCAAATTTGTGAAGGTGCTCACTCCCAGCTTTCAGCTATGCTCTATGGCGGGGTTTCTCAACCAGTGTTTGAATGGGCTCCGGCATCAAGTTTAAGCAATGCTTCTGTTTCCAACCCTGTGGCCTTTCCTTCACAAACCACTACCTATGAGCTTATGGTTACAGATGGCGAAACAAGCCATACAGAATCCATAACCATCGAGGTGAATCCCTCTCCGGACGTTAACCTGGGGGGTGATTTTACGATTTGTAAAAATGAATCGTTGGTTTTGCATGCAGGAGAACATGATTCCTACCTCTGGAGCAATGGTAGTACCGAAGAAGAAATCGTGGTTGCCTGGGAAGATTACCAGGTGGATGAAACTGATATATGGGTTCTGGTTACCAACTCATGGGGATGCACAGCTACAGATAGCATTAAAGTTGTTTTTGAATCATGTGTAAATACCGTTGATTGGTCTTCGTCAAAAAATATTACCTGTTATCCCAACCCTGCATCGGGTAAGGTCCAACTAGAGTTGCCATCAAATGAGAGCGGAGAGATTAAACTAATGGATGTCAACGGAAGAGTGAGAAAACGTGTGCAGGTAAGCTCTCAATCCATTTCTCTTAACTTGCATGGGCTTGAACCAGGAGTTTATTTCATTGTGCTTTACCAGAATGAGAAACTGTTTACACGCAAAATCACAATCTTGAAATAATAATTTCACTTGATGCAATTATACATCTAACCCGGGGACTTTTTGCTTCCGGGTTTTTTTATCCAATCAGGGAGCGAATAATAGAATATGACTGTTGTCCGGTAAAAAATGGATGAATTGTCCTGAAGTGATTGTTAATTGTGCCATCCCTATGGGATTTAATATACTGGGGTCACTTTTTTGACCCTAAACATTTCACTCCTACCGGAGTTAGTTCAAAATGTGGGTTGTTAGGTCAATGCCTTCATGATGAGATGTTTATGTCAATAAGTTTAGGCCCTAAAATGAGTTCTGCAGGACTGGGACTATTTTAACCATGTAACAGTGATAGAATATAAATAAGTGAAAGTTTGATAATACCTTATTTAAAAAAAAGCCTATCATTTAGTTATCCATTATCCTTTGTATTCAGGGTGATATTTAATTCAAAGCTAAAAAAGAGAATTCCAATAACC
>SLQX01000101.1 GCA_007131245.1 Bacteroidales bacterium | reverse complement strand
TTGCCAAGCTCAGATATTACTGCCAATCCTAACCTGGAGCAAAACCCTGATTATTAATCAAAAAAAAACAACTATAAATGAAAAGATTATTCGTAATATTTGCTGTTATTGCCGGCATTATGCTGTTGTCTTCCTGCGAAAAGGACGATGACAACCCGGTATTGAATTTAGATGAAGCTTCATCTCCGGCTTTGCACAGTCCTGATGCCGGACTGGACATTGACCTGGAGGAACTTAGCGAGGAAGAAGAGCCTGAAACATTCCATTTCCAGTGGTCACCCGCTGATTACTATTTGGAAGGTTTGCCTGATGTTAGCTACAGGCTGGTGGCCTATTTGTCTTCGCATGAGGACAATTTTACTGACCATATTTTTACGGTAACTGAGACAACGGGTACAGAAACCGAAGTGACGGTTTCAAGACTCAACCAGTTGCTCTTTCAAATGGAAGCAACACCCTTTCAGTATACCGATGTAACTTTTCGCGTAATGGCATTTCTCAACCTGCATTCAGATGCCACCTGGCTTTATTCTGATCCTCTGGAGCTGAATATAAGAGGTTTTGAGGTGTTTACTGAGACAGTTGTTTTTGGAGACTATCAGGGCTGGGATGTTGATAATGATGCTACTGTAATGTACTCGCCCGATGCCGACAACCAGTTTGAAGGGTACTTTTACTTTGAGGAGGCGGGTGATATCCTGTTCTCTGTAGGTACCACAGGGCTGTTTGTTTATGGTGACGCTGCTGGCGATGGAACCCTGGAGCCCATAGATTCGGAAGGAGATGAGGCGGATTATTATATTTCTGTTGATGAGCCCGGCGTTTACCGGATCACCATGGACTATGATGAGCTCACTTATGAAGTGTTCAAAACCGACTGGGCCATGATTGGAGATGCCGCCGATGGTTGGAATGATGATGTACCCATGGATGTGGATGAAGATTACTGGGAAAGTGACTGGAAAGTACGATACACCATTACCTACGATATGGTAGAAGGACACTTCAAGTTCAGGGCCAATGAAGAGTGGGATCCTCCTGCCGGACTGAATATGGGTCTTGATGAGGACGCCGAAGAAGAAGGTGTATTGATGTATTTTGGTTTTGGAAATGATATTCCCATCGAATCAGACGGAACCTACCACATTACCCTCGATCTTACGGGACCTGTTTATCGATATGAAATTGAAGAAGCCGATGAGTAATACCTCAGGCATAGCAGGGTTTTTTATCCGGGGTTTCCCCGGTTAGGATACAATCCTAATCCCTGAATACGAAAAGCGGGGCTGTCTAACGCAGACAGCCCCGCTTTTTTAGCTTTTACAATGGGGGCATGTATGGGGTTTGCTAAGGCAAACTCAGAAGTAACTGAAAAAAATTACCCAGCATTAAAATAAGGAGATACTATCAACAAGCTGGCCGAAGTGCTTGGAATCACCGTAGATTACCTGATTAACGGAACCGAGCCATGACAAAGTTTTGCCGCACGCACGGATGCTATAATTCGCCGAATGTCAAAACATAAAGTATGAGTATTGTTGGCGAGCTACATCTGACCTGTTTAATCAAATTATAATAAGATGAAAAAGCAAAAGCAACCCTGAAAAACTCAGAACGGTTCCGGGAAGTGGAAACACTCCCCAAAAGAGAAAAATCGGTACTACTGGAAATTATGGGTGCCTGTGTCAGGACATGACACGGATTCTGATTCAAACGAATTGATTACATAAAAGGGACAGGTTAGCATATTGACAGGTCAAGCCCAGTGACAGGTCAATCCCTGTGACAGGTCAAGCCCTGTGACAGGTCAAGCCCTGTCACTACGGGGATTCTCCCTTTTAATAATCAGGCCGGTCAAGCCCGGCCAAAACAATAACCCTATGTGCCCGCAAAATTATTTGTGGTTGATTTTTCAGCATATTACAATCCAGGTAACTGGAAAAATGACCGCTTCTATAAACAAGACCCACCAAGCTAAGATGTGTGGGCCGGGCTTGACCGGCCTCTTGTAATATCATAGCAGCAATTGTAGGGACAGGACTTGACTTGTCCCTACTTTGGGATGTTCAATAAATCCTGTAGATGCTTTTTTGTTTTTTGGGGATTAGTCTTATCTGATATTACTTTGTGGTTTGGGTTCGTTTTTGAATAAAAGCTGGTTAAAATAGTGCTTAAGGCTTACCCCACATCATAAATATCAGGTTGGCTATGTCTGTGTTTTCGATGAATGGGCCAAAAATGGGATCGTGCTTGTCTGCCTTTAATTCAAAAAAATCAGTGCCTGGTCCTTTTGCATAAAAGGGAACCAGAGTGTTGGTGTGGCTACCAAAGTGCCACTGCATGCCGGGGAGCTCACCCTGACCGTTATTGGTAACTGGTTGGTAAATGGGGTCAGGATCTCCGGGGCCGGTAAGGTAACCACACTCATGGTCGCTGGTTACAATAATGAGCGTTTCATCCCATGAGCTATAAGTTTCTACCCATTCCACGGCAGCTTCCACCGAATTGTTAAAATCCATTTGCTCTTCAATCATACGTGCTGAGTCATTGTTGTGACTGGCCCAGTCCACAGCACCCCCTTCTACCATCACGAAGAAGCCATTGGTATTTTGGCTTAGTACATGGATGGCTGCGCGGGTCATCTCTGCCAGTGTGGGGACGCTTTCAATGAAAGGTGTTTCAAAGGGCATGGTATGCCCGCTTACCTCACTTCTGCTTTGCTGGAGCGTGGAGTGAACCTGGGGTACCCCAATTACTCTTCCAGGGGTTTCACCCTCAGTTAGTTGCTGAAACTCTTCACGGGTTTGAATAAGGGTCCATGGATCGGGTTGGCCGTTGCCATTGGCGTCCTGAACCTGATAAGTGCCTGCCTGGGTTTCAAAAATTGTTCTTCCATCATTGGCCTGGAGTTGCTCCCAAATTTCCTGATTACCCACAAAGCGGTAGCTCATCTCCTCAGGCTCGCTGTCGTCATTAAATCCGGGGTTACCTGTTCCCATGATAACATCTGTAGCCGAACTAAACAGCATGTATTTGGCGATTTCTTTGTAATTGTTCCGTTGGTTGTTGTGGGCAACAAAGCTTGCGGGTGTGGCATGACTGAGCTGCACGCTGGATACAACACCGGTAGCTTTTCCCAATGCTTTGGCTGATTGGCTCATATGTGTCAGGGAATCACCATATATACCTATTCCGATGGAGCCATTGTAGGTTTTTTTTCCGGTGGATAGTGCCGTACCTGCCGCACCTGAATCGGTGTAGTCATTTTTAATGTACTCCGGGTTTTGTGATGCTTCACGAGGATTATAACCTGCACTGTAGATGGAATCACCATCTTGGGTTGAAATAACTGAAGAATAGGTTGCCATGGCCAGGCCCACCCAATCGTCTTGTTGGTACACCTGTGCTTTTTCGTGGCCATGCTCATAATAATTAACCGCTTTCACATGGTTGAAACCCATTCCATCGCTCACAAAAACAATCACGTTTTTGGGTGCCGGGAGGTCTGGGTGATGGTTTTGCTGGGCGGCTGAATGGGAGGAAAGTACCCAAAGAAAAGCTAATAAAAGGCTTGTTTTGAGGTGGAAAAGATTGCTATTCATTGTTAAGGTAATTTAGGTTTGATTTTACGATAAATTTATTTCCTGGTTTTTCAACATCTGTGTCTTTCATAAAACAAAGCAAAATTAAACCTATTTTGTTTAAGGGTTGGGATGATTTTAAGTATTTACGAAATGTTTACATAGGGTCCCGGAAGGTGCTGAGTTTAGCAGAGGTAGAGATATTTTGGGGTTTCAGGACCATAAAAACCCTGAAATAGCCTGACCGGGTGTATTGTAAATACAGGTATTACGACTGGCATTCGGACTGCCAGTATGTTTCAGGACAGTCTTCCTCTTTCTGGAAGTTATTTTGCAGGATTAAAGTTCAAGTCGCGTAAAATTCAGGTAGTTTTCCCACATTTCCATAATGGTTTGACGTTCATGGGTGAGCTTTTTCCGATGCCGACGAATGTTTTCGCGGGAAAGACTCCGTGAAACAAACCCTTTGTGAAGTTGACTTCTAAAACTGCTTGTTCGATTTTCAGTTCTGCTCATAAACGCTCCTTTTTTATCAATAAATGACCAAAATTCGCAAATACAAATATAAACTATTATGATCATAAATTCCCAAAAAAATAAACAAATGTTTTAAAAATGTACATGGATTTTTTAAAAGACCCACCTAATGAGCTAAAAAAGAGTTGGTTTTCAAATGTTAAATCCCATGGGAGTGGTCGGGGAGAAGATTATTTTTTGGATTAGACTTATAAAGACCTTCTGAATGGTAAAAGTTGTTTATTTTTGATGATCATGCCGGGAAGGCTTAAAACAAACTGGTTGTTACCCAAAAATTTAGTCATAGAAACTGACTTAACACGCATGAAGGTTTTATATGTGTCCTATGATGGAATGACTGATGCCCTGGGGCGTTCTCAGGTAATTCCTTACCTGGAAAGGCTAAGTGCTAAAGGACATAAGATACATGTGGTTAGTTGTGAGAAAAAACAGGTTGACCCCAGCGAGAGAGAAGAAGTGAAGAACATTTTCAGTCAAAAGGATATTGTCTGGAGTCCCCTGGACTTTTCTACCCAACCTCCCGGCTTATCCAAAATCAAGGACGTTTACAAAATCAGGCGAAAAGTTTTGGCCCTGCACAAAAACCATTTTTTCCATATTGTGCATTGCCGCAGCTATGTTGCTGCCCTGGCCAGTTTAAAACTCAAGCTGGATCATGGGGTCAAATTTGTATTTGACATGCGTGGTTTCTGGGCCAATGAACGCATTGAAGGAGGAATGTGGAGCAAGAAAAACCCGGTTCATCAGCTTATGTACCGCTATTTTAAGAAAAAGGAGAAGCAGTTTTTTTCTTATGCTGATGCAGTGATCAGCCTCACACACAACGGGAAAGGGTTGATAGGTGAGATGTTTGGTGAAAGTATTGCCTCCAAAACAACGGTTATTCCCTGCTGTGTGGATACCCAGCATTTTTCCCGCCACAGGATCGAAGAGGATCAACGTTCCCTTTTGAAAAAAGAGTTGGGTATAAAGGAGGATAGTTTTGTTTTGTCTTACCTGGGCTCCATCGGCACCTGGTATATGACCGATGAGATGCTTTTGTTTTATAAGAAGTTGAAGGCCAGGTATTCTAATACGCGATTTTTGTTTATATCGGGCGACTCGCCTGATTTTATTATGGAAAAAGCCCGCCTGCATGGGATTGATGAAGAGGATATTATTATATCGCGTGCACCCCGAAAGCTGGTACCCCTGTATCTTTCTCTTTCTGCTGTGTCTATCTTCTTTATCCGGCCGGTATTTTCCAAAAGAGCCAGCAGCCCCACCAAGCAGGCAGAAATTATGAGCATGGGAATCCCCCTGATTTGCAATACCGGCGTGGGTGATACCGACATGCTCTTTTCCGATGAAAAGGTTGGGCTTGTATTGAGAGATTTCTCCGATGAGCAGTTTAACCGCGCCGTAGATCACATGGAATCGGTCCTCAGGTTAAATCCCGGAGAAATAAGGGAAAAAGCCATAAAGAATTTCAACCTCGACGATGGGGTTGAAGGGTATGATGGAATTTATAAATCAATTACACAAGGCTGATAAATGCTCGCCGGCCTTAGGCAAATCTTCCTCCAGGTTAATTCTCCTGCATCCGGTATTTCCTCATTTTTGAATACAGAGTAGTGCGGCTGATTCCCAGTTTACGGCTCACCAAAGAAACATTCCCATCCATTCGCTGAAAACACTCTTTGATGGTTTGCTTTTCCAGCTCTTCGAGGGTATAGTCAAAATTTTCCTCTTTCCCTTTTTTGCCGTTATCTGCCATGGGAGCATAATTCACCACGGATGGTTCATGATTAGCTTCGTTATTTTTAGCGGGGTTGATAATGTTATAACTGCTGTTGCCGTTAAAGTTGACTATGTTTTCCACATAGTTTTCAAGTTCCCGCACATTGCCTGGCCAGTCATAGCTCATAACCTGTTCAATCAATTCCTGCGATACTGGAGGCATGGGTTTGTTAAGCTTTTGAGCTTTCACCTGAAGGAAATGGTCAAACAGTGTTTTTTTGTCCTTCCCCCGTTCTCTCAAAGGGGGAATAAACAGGGGGATAACGCTGAGCCTGTAAAACAAATCTTCGCGGAAGGTGCCTTTTTTAAGTTCTTCGATTAAGTTCTTTTTGGTAGCCGCAATTACCCTTACATTGACAGGAATGTTTTTGGTGCCACCGATGCGGGTTACGTAACCTTCCTGCAGCACTCTCAAAAGGTTTACCTGCATATCCAGTGGCATTTCACCAATTTCATCCAGGAATATCGTACCTCCGTTGGCCAGCTCAAATTTGCCGGCATGTCCCCCTTTTTTGGATCCGGTAAAAGCGCCCTCTTCGAAGCCAAAAAGTTCGCTTTCAATAAGGTTTTTGGGCAAAGCACCACAGTTTACAGCGATAAAACCCGAATTGCGGCGCGGACTTGCATTGTGAATACTTTGGGCAATCAGCTCTTTGCCGGTACCGCTTTCCCCCATCAATAAAACAGTGGAGGTTGAACCTGATATTTTCTCGGCATGCTCGATCACCTGGCTAAATTCAGGATTTTCTCCTATAATGTCATTAAAATTGTAGTGAGCCCGCATGCCGGTATACTTGTTTACCAGGTTGAAAATTTTCTGCATACCTTTTATTACCAGCACCATTCCTATAATTTGCTGCTTCGTATCGAGGATTGGGTATGCGCTCAGGTCGTATCTTTCTTTACTGCCATTGATGGCAAAGGTGGTTTCCATATCCATGTAGGTTTCACCTCTTTTAAAACGTTCTATTATCTCCTTCCAATGGGGAAGCAGTTTGTCTATGGGATGGTTGATAAACTTCTCTTTGTTGAGGCTGAGCATGGATGCTGCCCAGTTGTTGATCGTTTTGATTTGTCCGTTGATATCCAGCGCCATAATCCCCGCAGATACTGATTCCACGATGGACTTCATATAAGAAAAGGCTTCGCTGAGTTGTTCCTGTGCCTGATCGGCTTTGATCTGGTTTTCGATGGCGCGAACGGCAGCAACTACCAGTCCCAGGGTATGGGGGTGTACCAGGTGGCTTTCTCCGGTAAGGTTCAGGGTTCCGATGATTTCGCCCTTGTTGTTGTGAATGGGAGCAGCAGAGCAGGTCCAGCGATGATAAGCTGAAATAAAGTGCTCCGCGGCAGTTACCTGTATGGGTTGGTTTTCACTGATAGCTGTTCCCATGGCGTTGGTGCCGATGTTTTTTTCATGCATATAGGCTCCGACTACCATGTTGAGCCTCTCTGATTCGGCAATAATTTCAGGATCTCCCACCGCGCGTAAGATACAACCCTCATTATCGGTCAGCAGGATAAAAAAACCGGAGTTGGCAACCGACTCATGGATGATTTCCATGAAAGGTATGGCAATTTTCAGCAGGTATTCATTGCGGGCCAGATGGGTGGATACTTCATTGCCCTTCAGAATTCTGCTGGGGAAAACCTGTTCCTTGTTTACACCATATTCTTCACACCGCTGATGCGATTTTTTGATGATTTCTCTTTGTGTGTGGGTTTGGTTGGTCATAGTTTACTCCTTTCTTATTGGGGGTAGTCCGTTAGGTTTTCTACATCTGCCTTACTGCAGAGGCTTTGAAACTGATCCATACTTTTTTTCCGCGACTCAGATCCAGGCTGTGGACCGATTTTTTACTTACAATGACAGAAAAATTCTCTCCGGTACTAATAATAAGTTCAACTCCGTGATTGAGGGTGATTATTTCTTTGATGAAACCCTGGTATTGATTGGTGGCACTGGTTTCAAGTTTTTGTTCAGATACGATGATATCTTCGCCCGGTATCATCAAATGGGTAATGTTTTGTGCAGGAGGTTCTATCACTTTCATGAGCAGCCCGTGGGGGGTTTTGCCACGGAACAAACCGTTTTGCTGTTCATCGGGATTAAACCGGCATTGGAAAATATTTTTTATTCCGCTAAACCGTGCTACAAACTCCGAAACCGGATTTCTGAATACCTCTTCAGGTTTTCCCCATTGCAATAATGTTCCATTTTCAATCACGGCAATGGTTTTGCTGAGCGTGGCCGCTTCCATGTAGTCGTGGGTAACGTGAATGATGGTTTTTCCACTCTGGTTAATTTCCTTCAACAGATCACGCAGTTCATGTCGCAGGGTAACATCCAGGCTGGCCAGGGGCTCATCGAGCAATAAAACGCTGGGTTCGGATGCAAGGGTGCGAGCCAGGGCAACGCGTTGGGCTTCACCTCCTGAAAGGGTTCCCGGATGACGATCCAGAAGGTGTGTTACACGAGCCTGCTCTGCCAGTTGAGTCACCCTGTTCCGGATTTGGCTTCCGGACAACCCTTTTCCGTGCAATCCAAATGCAATGTTCTTATGTACTTTCATGTGTGGAAACAACGCCATATCCTGGTAAACCAATCCTAGTGGACGTTTTTGGATGCTCATGCCGGAAATGTTCTCACCATCGAGAAAAATCGTCCCCTCGTCAGGTGTGATAAGCCCGGCAAGAATTTCAAGCAGCACAGTTTTTCCTGCTCCAGAGAGTCCCAGCAGGGTAAGATAGTCTCCCTTTTCCACCTTAAGTGAAATGTTCTTCAGGTGAAAATCTCCCAGTCGTGTGCTTATATTTTTAATTTCTAACATGGTAATTCTTTTGTGAGAGAACTCTCATAAGTACAAAAACTGCCAGGCAAACCAAAATAAAAACTGCCGCCACGGGCCTTGCATAGCTCAATCCAAAGGAGGCAAATCTTTCCCAGATAAGTATGGGTGTCACCATAGGGTGATAGGCAATAATGATAACGGCGCCAAACTCACTCAATCCCCTGGCCCACATCATCACCAGCCCGCTCAGTACCGAGCGTTTGGCCAGGGGCAGTGAAATGGTGAAGAAAACCCGTACAGGGGAGGCCCCCAGATTCAGTGCTGCTTTTTCAAGTTTCTCAGGTACGGCAGCAAAACCATCCCGGGCAGCATTAATGGCAAAAGGGAGGCTCACAAATGCCATGGCCACCACAATGCCGGCTGTACCGCCCACAAAGCTAATTCCCACTTGTTCGCCTGCCTGTCCAATCCATGTCCCACGAGAGATTACTCCCAGCAAAGCAATGCCGGCAGCAGAGTGGGGAATAACAACAGGCAGGTCGATCAGTCCATTTACCAGGCCTTTCATCGGGAAATGCTTGCGGGCCAGCAACCAGGCCAAAGGGATGGCCAGTATGCCAAAAATGAGGGTGGCACCCATGGATGAAAACAAGGTAAGCCGGATGCTTTGAGAAACTTCGCTGTCCTGAAGGGTCTGTATATATTCTGATGGGCTCGTTCGTAGCAATAGTCCCAGTAAGGGCGCAACTATAAACAGGATGATCAATCCGCTAAAAAAAATGAGGGTAAGCTTGGTGCGCCAGTCTTTGAGCATTTGTGTTGTTTTTTTGTGTATGAACGGATATACATTTCAAATCCTAATTGTCCGGTAAATAATTTTACTACCACAAAATCAATATGATCGCTGCGCTGCAGCTTCATTGAGAAACAGGTAATTTACTTAGCACCCTAAGTTTCCAAGCCCCAGCGGGGCGATAATATTAGAATTATTAGGCAGAGTATTAGTTTTAAAACATTCAATGAACTTTTTAACCGGCCAACAATAATCCCAAATCTCCTAATTTCAACCCGGATACTAATTTTTTCTAAAATTTAGAATCAGTCTAAATACAGATAGAGACCCTTTTCAGCCAGCATTTTGTGTAGGTAGTGTTCAGGAACTTAACAGTGTTAAAAAAGTGAACACAAATATAGAAGAAAACTGTTCAGAAACAAAACAATTTTTCAGGATGTTAACCATTTAACATCTGCTGGAGGAATGCAAGTGGTTGATATTTAGGTTTGTGTTGTGTTTGGATTATGGATTGCAATTGTAAAGGAAAACAAAAGGTTCAAGCAAAAACTATCATCTTATTTATTCACCAAAATTAGAAAACATGCACGGTTACAGAGGAAAAGTTGTAAGAATTAATCTGACAGATCTCAGCTATAAGCTTGAAAATCTGAATCATGATGAAGCAATGAAGTTTATCGGAGGAAGGGGTTTTGGATCAAAAATTATGTTTGATGAAGTGGATCCCAATATTGACGCTTTCGATCCGGCCAATAAAATTATCATTGCCACAGGTCCTATGACGGGAACACCTACACCGTCCGGTGGTCGTTACATGGTAGTTACCAAATCGCCCCTCACCGGTACCATTGCCAGCTCCAATTCGGGAGGCTACTGGGGTGCCGAGATGAAATTTGCCGGCTACGATGCCATGATTATTGAAGGCAAAGCCGCTAAACCCACCAGTATCTTTATCGAGGATGATAAGATTGAATTCCGCGATGCCAGCGGTCTGTGGGGCAAAACAACCATTGATACCACCAATGAGCTCATGAAAGATGCTCCTGCCAAAGCCAAAGTGCTTTGTATAGGACCTGCCGGAGAAAACCTGTCGAAAATTGCTGCTGTAATGAATGATCTCAACCGCGCTGCCGGACGTAGTGGTGTGGGTGCAGTGGTTGGTAGCAAAAATTTGAAAGCCATTGTTATCAAAGGTTCAACCAAACCAACGGTTGCTGACCCCGACGCCCTGAAAGAAGTAGTAAAAAGAGGTCGCGCACAAATTAAAGAAAATGGAGTTACCGGTGCCGGACTGCCCACCTACGGCACCAGCGTTTTGGTTAATATTATCAACGAAGCTGGTGTATTTCCTACCAACAACTTCCAGCAAACCTATTTTGACAAGGCAGAAGAGATAAGTGGTGAAACCCTTGCCGAGAAATTTCTTATCAAGCGTGAATCCTGCTTTGCCTGCCCCATAGCCTGTGGTCGCTATACCAAAGCCGACGATATTGAAACCGGGGGTCCCGAATATGAAAGTGTATGGGCTTTCAGTGCTGCCTGCGGTGTTTCTGACATGAAGGCTGCCATCAAAGCCAACTTTTGGGCTAATGAAATGGGGATGGACACTATATCAGCCGGTGTTACAGTATCTACAGCCATGGAGTTGTACGAAAAAGGGTTTATCAAAGATGATGAACTCAATGGTCTGGGCTTGAAATTTGGTGATGGAGACAGCATGGTAGAATGGATCAAGAAATTGGGGCGTCGTGAAGGGGAGCTTGCCAGCAAAATGGCCGAAGGTTCCTATCGACTGGCCGAGTCTTATGGTCACCCCGAACTCTCCATGAGTGTGAAAAAACAGGAGCTTCCTGCTTATGACCCCCGGGGTATTCAGGGACAGGGACTTCAGTACGCTACTTCCAACCGCGGTGGTTGTCACGTAAGGGGGTATTTGATTTCTCCTGAAATTCTGGGCCTGCCCGAAAAACTCGACAGAACTGAGCTGAAGGGAAAACCCGAATGGGTAAAGATTTTCCAGGATCTCACCGCATTTATTGATTCCTGCGGAATGTGCCTGTTCACTTCATTTGCTCTCACAGCCGATGATTATGCTGATATGTTTACCGCCGTTACCGGTAAGAAACATACCGCTGCCGATATTCTCCAGGCCGGAGACCGCATATGGAACCTGGAAAGAATCTGGAACCTGAAGGCCGGTATTGATCCGGCACAGGATAAACTTCCCAGGCGACTCATGGAAGAAGCCATTCCCACCGGCCCATCCAAAGGGCAACGGAGTGGACTTGCTGAGTTGCTCCCTCTTTATTACAAGGAAAGAGGCTGGGACGAAAAAGGTATCCCCACAGCTGACAAACTCAAAGCTTTGGGTGTTCCCGCATAATTTTTCCCTATTGTAACTGGTCCGTTGCCCCCTTACATTTGATTTGATCCGGGGGCTTCGGACTTTTTTATCATCTTCCAAGCTATATTCAAATAAGGGACTGACTCTATGCCAATTGAAAGTAATCCATTGCGCAAAATATACCTCGAACTCACCGATAGCTGCAACCTGGAGTGCGAAATCTGTTACAGACATCAATGGGCGGAAGAACCCCGCGATATGTCTGAAGAATTGTGGAATACTGTTTTAGCGCAGATAAAGGAGATACCCGCCGTTGAAACCATTGTGCTGGGTGGAATGGGCGAACCATTGGTTTCGCCGCTTTTTCAGC
Source organism: Bacteroidales bacterium (assembly GCA_007131245.1). Lineage (GTDB taxonomy): Bacteria > Bacteroidota > Bacteroidia > Bacteroidales > UBA7960 > SKVR01. Next base: position 6,959 of record SLQX01000101.1, on the reverse strand, counting down.
AGACGGTAGCGTTGCTCAGGGACAAACAGATATGGGTCACATCCAACGGTACCCTGTTCAAAGAAAAATTAACCGCTTCAAGCGTTGCAGATGTCAATCTGTTCATTGTTTCCATTGACGGAATGCAGGAGCAGATGGTAAAAGGCAGGGGCGTGGTGTTTGACAAGTTGATGGAAGAAGTAGATTTCCTTAACCGGCTGAAAGAGGAGAATGGCAAGGAAACGCCACATCTCGACATTCAATTCGTGGCCTCCAGGAAAAATATCGACGATATATTTCCGCTCATGGATGTATTGGCAGAAAAGAAAATCCGCAATATCATTATCTCTCATCTGTTGCCCCAGTATGAAGAGCAGGCGGATGATATTCTTTACAAACCCTACAACAACCAGGAACTGAAGCAGCTTTTTCACAAAATCCGCAATTACTCTTTTAAGCGGGGTCTGCGCATTATTTTTCCGGAAACCGAACTCAAAACTGAGCGGCATTGTGCCTTTGTGAATAACGATGCTACCTACATCACCTCCCGGGGCGAAATTGTTCCCTGCTACCGCCTGTCGCACCAGGGGTCGGAAGTGGTGTTCGGGCGACCCAAAACCCTCAGACAATATAGTTTTGGTAACCTGACCCACAAACACCTTGCAGACATCTGGCAGGATCCTGCTTACGTGAGGTTTCGCAACAAGATTTACAACAATCATTACCCTTCCTGTCCCGACTGCGATCTGGTGGAAGGGTGCAGCCTTATCCACGACGTTGATTTCGATTGTCACGGGGAAGAACCCAATTGTGCCGATTGTTTATGGTCAAGAAAATTTGTATTTTGCGATTGATTATTTTTGATAGGGTGCAGGTGTCTCTGATATTGTAACTTTTTAGGTGTTTAGGTTATAGGGTAAAAGACTGTAGGATTATGCGTGATCATATTAAATTAAAGGCTTTTAAACTAGCTGATGAAAGTGCACTATCAATTCACTTTAGCTGGTCGATTGGGTTATGTTGGGGAATCAGAAATCAGCAAACTTGAACAAAAAATTATTGAAATAGAAAAAGTGCTGGGTGCATTGATTCGATCTTTACGGAAATCCTAAATATACAGACATTAGGTTGATAGACTGTAGGTGTTTCTAAAAGACTTCAGCCTATAGTCTAAATAACCTGAGTAGTTACCTAACGTTAACAACAACAGTATGAAAATCAAAGTTAGATTATTTGCCACTTTGCGTGAAGGAAGGGGGAAAGAGCAAATGATGGAGTTCACTGACACTGCCACGCCACAGGCAATTTTTGACAGGTTGGATATTCCTTCAGCCGATGTGGCCATTTTGCTCATAAACGGATTTGACGGCAAATTTGATCAGCCCCTGAAGGATGGCGATACGGTAAGTATCTTTCCTCCGGTGGGAGGAGGGTGATGTTTTGAGTAGATTGACTCTTTTTCGAACTGCCAGGTTTATAAAGCTCGGTTTGACTTTTAACAATGCATAAACAAAAAATGCTAATCTATATTAATCTGAAAAATGGAAAAACGATACATTAGAAATGAGAATATGCTTTCGCGGGAAGAGAATCTTTCCCTACACGAAAAAAAAGCACTTGTGGTGGGATGTGGAGGCTTGGGTGGTCATTTGATTGAACAGCTTGCAAGGCTGGGCATCGGGCATATTACCGCCATCGACGGGGACGTGTTTGAAGAGAGTAACCTGAATCGTCAGCTCCTTTCCAATGTAGAAAATATAGGCCAATCCAAAGCCCTTGTTGCCAAAGATCATATTGCCCGCGTAAATCCGGAGGTAAAAGTTACGGCCATTCATGGAATCCTTGATGAGACCAATGCTGAAGAAATCATCAGAGGCCATGATGTGATTTGCGATGCCCTGGATAATATGACCACCCGGCTTTTGTTGCAAAAATTCGCTGAAAAATTGAATATCCCTATGGTCTATGGAGCCATTGCAGGCTGGTATGGACAGGTAACCACTATTTTTCCCGGCGATAATATCCTGGGGAGTATCTATCAGGGCGCCAGTAACAAAGGGATAGAGCAGGAGATGGGAAATCCCTCATTTACTCCGGCACTGGTGGCCTCCATTGAAGTATCGGAGGTGGTGAAAATTCTCACCGGCAAAGGGCAATTGTTGCGCAACCGGTTTTTGATGATCAACACTCTGGATCAGGAATATGAAGTTTTTGATATTTGAGGCTATATGAAAAGAAGTATTTGTCACATTTGTGATTATCCGCATTCTTTCCATAATAAAAAATGGGGCTAAAATCATCTATATTAGGCTTTCAAGTCCGGAATTGGATAAGAGCAATATACGGTATCCATTGCCGGTAAGATATTTCCACAAACCTGGGGCTTTGAGACCCATTTAGACAATATGATAGAAAAAACACATGCAAAGTTGGGGATAATTACAATCCTATTATTACATTTCAGCAAAACCAGTCAGGAAAGACCGCGAAGTTTCCTTAATTTTGCAGTGAAGCTTATGGCTTCCTGCTAAAACCACTGTTCACTAAATTATTGCAAATGATTTCTTTTGAAAAGGCCCTTGAAACCATTTTGAGTTCAGCCCGGTATTTGGGTGACGAACGCGTGGATTTTGTGGAGTCGCTCAATCGTGTATTGGCCGAAGATGTGTATTCAGATGTGGATATGCCCCCTTTTGATAAGGCCGCTATGGATGGATTTGCCTGCCAGCGCGAAGATTTGGGTAAAGTGCTGGATGTGATAGAAACCGTTGCAGCCGGTCAGATACCCCAAAAATCCATTGGTACGGGTCAGTGTGTTCGAATCATGACGGGTGCCATCGTGCCCGAGGGTGCAGATACGGTGATCATGGTTGAGCAAACCGAGGAGGTGACTCCCGACAAAATTCGTTTTACGGCTGACAAGACCCGCCCCAATATCGCTTACCGTGCGGAGGATGTAAAGGAGGGGGATATAATGTGGAATAAGGGACAACCCATTTTGCCCTCTCACATTGCCATTTTTGCCGCTGTTGGTTGCACCCGGCCACTTGTAGCCCGGCAACCCAAAGTGGCTATACTTTCCACCGGCGATGAATTGGTGGAACCCTATGACAAACCCGGGCCGGGGAAAATCCGTAATTCCAATGCCTGGCAATTGATGGCCCAGGTGCGTAACGCCCACTGTTTGCCTTTTTACATGGGGATTGTGCCTGACACGGAGGAGGAAACCGAGCTGGCTATCACCAAATCGCTTGAAGAGTGTGATGTGGTATTGCTTACCGGTGGAGTGAGTATGGGTGAGTTTGACTTTGTACCCAAGGTGATGCGCAAAAACAATGTGGATATCCGTTTTCAAAAGGTGGCTGTTAAGCCCGGAAAGCCTACCGTTTTTGGTGTTACCGAAAATTCATATATTTTTGGTCTTCCCGGCAATCCTGTATCTTCTTTTATTAATTTTGAGGTCTTCGTAAAACCCCTGTTGTATAAATTAATGGGGCATGATTACCAGGCATCGGAGTTAACCCTTCCCCTGGGTGTTGACTATAAGCGCAAAAAAGCCGAGCGGCTTGAATGGGTTCTGGTGGATATCAACGAACAAGGGGAGGTAATTCCTGTTAGTTATCATGGCTCGGCCCATATCCATGCGGCATGCCTTGCCAAAGCTATTATGCGTGTGGATGTTAATACTTATGAGTTTAGTAAAGGAGAAATTGTACATGTTAGACCGTTATAAAAGAAAAATTAATTATTTGCGCATATCAGTAACTGACAGGTGCAATTTAAGATGCCGCTACTGCATGCCCGATGAAGGTGTGTGTATGGTTGAGCATAAAGATATCCTCACTTTTGAGGAGATTCAGCAAGTAGTTGCTGTTTCGGTTCCTTTGGGAATTGAAAAGATACGACTCACAGGGGGTGAGCCCCTGGTACGTAAAGACCTGGTTGAACTGGTACGTATGATTGCCGATGTGAAAGGGGTCAAAGACCTTGCTATCACAACCAATGGTGTGTTGCTGGGTAAAAATGCTGAAAGTCTTGCCCGGGCAGGACTTAACAGGGTTAATGTAAGCCTTGATACGGTGGATCCGGAAAAATTTTCCCAGATTACCCGTGGCGGAGATATTCGTAAAGTTTTCCAGGGGATTGAAGCTGCCCAAAAGGCTGGTTTGAATCCCGTTAAAATAAACTGTGTTATTGAGAAATACGCTGATGAACCCGATGCCCTGGCTGTTAAGCAATATTGCGCAGAAAACGGACTCCAGCCCCGGTTTATCAGTCAGATGAACCTTGCGGAAGGCCATTTTACGGTGGTAGATGGAGGAACAGGAGGGGATTGCGCACAGTGTAACAGGCTCCGGTTGACCCCCACCGGGAAAATAAAGCCTTGCCTGTTCTCCGACCTGGAATTTGATATCAGGAAAATGGGAATCACACAAGCCATAGAATCAGCCCTGTTTTCAAAACCCAAAAAAGGTACCATCAACCACAGCAATTGTTTTCACAATATTGGGGGATAAGGGTTGTAGCCTGATGAATGAAAGGACAAGAAAGAAATATAAGCATGGGATGGTGGCGCTTGTTCAAGCAGCATTTTGATGCCCTGTAGTGATGTTCACCTACCCTGCTTTTGATAATAAGTTGTATTATGGATAAAGAAGATCGTTTTTCGCACATAGACGATGAAGGGAAAGCCAATATGGTGGATGTCAGTCCTAAACCCATGCAAACACGTATAGCGGTGGCTACAGGCTTTATCAGGCTCAACCCCGGCACCGTAGATCTGATTCGTCAAAACCAGATGAAAAAGGGTGACGTACTTACGGTGGCTGAGATTGCCGGTATCCAGGCAGCCAAAAAAACATCTGATCTTATTCCGCTTTGCCACCCTTTGCAAATTACCAAAGCTGATGTGAAAGCTTTTTTAGAATATGAAGGTGTTCGTGTGGAGTCAACCCTCAAGTGTATCGGACAAACAGGTATTGAGATGGAAGCCCTTACCGGTGCAAGTGTGGCTCTGCTGACAGTATATGATATGTGCAAGGCGGTAGATAAGCAGATGGTTATTGAAAAGATTACTTTGCTGGAAAAAACTAAGAAATAAAATTGCACAGCCTGGCAGTTTCCCTTTTGTAAGGCTGTTCGTATAGTACTATTTTACCACTATTTTATTAAAAACCTATGGAGAAACAACTCAAAATTATATCTGTAAATACTTCTGAAGAAAAAGGAACCATTAAAAAGCCTGTGGATGAGATTACCCTCAATCATCACGGGGTTATGGATGATGCACATAGTGGTCCCTGGCACAGGCAGGTCAGCTTGCTTGGAACAGAGAGCTTTGGGCGTTTTTCAAAACAGGCTGGTCGTGAGATTGCTTATGGTGAGTTTGCAGAAAATATTACCACACAAGGAGTAGAACTTGTAGAAACATCGCCCCTTGACCGGTTTGTGGGAGAAAATGTGGAGCTTGAAATTACCCAGATTGGCAAAGAGTGCCATGGAAACACTTGTGCTATTTTCCGTGAAGTGGGCAATTGTGTTATGCCTAAGGAAGGGATTTTTGCCCGGGTTGTGAAGCAGGGAAGTATACGCCCAGGGGATGTGTTGGATTATGTTCCCCGGGTGTTTCGTATCCAGGTGGTAACTCTGAGCGACCGGGCCAGCAAGGGTGAATACGAAGACCGCAGCGGCCCCCGCGTGGTAAAACTCCTGAATGAATACTTTGATAAAAGGCCCCGAAACATTGAGATAGAAACAACCGTGATTCCCGATGATGCCGGTGAGTTGTCCATCATCCTGGAAAAAGCTGCCTATGAAGAGATTGATGTGCTCATCACAACTGGTGGGACAGGTGTGGGCCCCAGGGATATTACTGTGGAAACGGTAAAACCCATGCTAGACAAAGAAATTCCCGGAATTATGGAAATGATACGGGTGAAGTATGGTGCCAATAAACCCAATGCACTTTTGAGCCGTGGCGTTGCAGGAATCATATCGGAAACATTGGTCTACACCCTTCCCGGGAGTGTGAAAGCTGTAAATGAATACATGGAAGAAATTCTCAAAACCCTGGAACATCTTATTTACATGCGGCATGGATTGGATGTGCACTAATACCAGGCACGCAGCGAACCAGCGTTTGATAATCCATGAGATAATACCTCAACCCAATCCTATGTAGGAGACCTGCGGGGTCAACTACAGCTAGCTTGTTTTTCTCTAACTCCAATCCTGATTTTCAGATGCGTGGGAATGCCGGTGGTCTTAAGGGTATCTTGTGTTTTTAGACCTTAACGCTGGTTAGTCCCTGATTACCTGGTTTTGCTGGTGGTGCATTTTGGCGTATAATTGATTTTTTTTCAGAAGTCCTTGGTGAGTGCCCTGTTCAGCAACTACACCCCGTTGCATCACAATGATGTGATCCATTTTATCCATATCAATCAACCGGTGGGTTACCAGTAGCAATGTGCGGTTTCTTAGATTTTTCCAGAGGTTATTGAGAAGTTTTCTTTCTGTATTGGCATCCATATGTGCAGTGGGTTCATCGAAAATCCAGAAGTTGCTGTTTGTAAGTAAAGCCCTTGCCATGGCAAGCAGTTGCCGTTCACCACCCGAAAACCTCATTCCCTGGGTGCCTGGCTCCATATCCAAATGGGAAGCCAGATGCTTAAGGCTAACAGAAATAAGGCTTTCTTTTAGTTCCGGTTCACTTGCCGAAGGGTTGGCAAGCAGGAGGTTTTCTCGCAATGAGCGGTTAAAAATATAGGTGTCCTGCGATACCACACCAAATAGTGACCGGTATCGCTCCATGTCCAGTTGCTTGATGTCATGTGAGTTGGCAGTAATTTTTCCCTGGTCCGGGCTCCAGAACCCCAGAAGAAGATGGATTAAAGTGCTTTTCCCGCATCCAGTGGGGCCAACAATGGCCGTTTTTGAGCCTGCAGGGAGGGAAAAGGTAATGTCTTCCAGCACGTCCCGAT
>SLQX01000240.1 GCA_007131245.1 Bacteroidales bacterium | reverse complement strand
GAAAAACATGGGGGTAATTTTTCCCTACAGCACCCATGATCAAAAAGCGCAAGTTATTGGTTATGTAAATGACCCCAAAAAACAACAAAAAGTTAATGAATTTGTGTTTGAGTGGCCACCGGGCAAAGATGGTGAGCATCAACACAAAAAGGTAGAAGTTGTAAGCGGTGCATTCCAGGATTACCCGCATGGTAAAACCACCGTATCCCATGATGGGATTGCCCAGGTCATTTACTGGTAAAAAAAATAACCTGCCCATAGCTATGGCAGAAAAATGGGTGAAACTTACCATTATATCGCGTAAATGATCCTTCACCGCCGGGATGTGTAAAATGGCCAGTAAAATAAACCATCCGGCAAATGCATAAAGCAAGGGTTTTAAATAGTAAAGATAGGCTTTGCGTGCCTTTTCTTTCTCCTGTTTTTGTTTATGCGGTCTCTTTTTGTTTGTCAAAATCAATGTTTTTTTTGATGTACATTAGGACTGCTTGAGCTATGCTGGACATTTATCAATTATGATTTGCTATGGGAGCTTTGTTGGTTTTTACGGGGCTGTGTATTAAAAATATCAAAAAAATCTTTCAAGAGACGGTAAAATTAAACAAAAAGTTATAAAATGTCGATATGGAATAGTTAAAAGTTTGTTTAAATCTTTTTGTACAAAATCCACTGTAATGTAATTCAAGTCAGGTTGTTTTGTAAGCAACAGGCAATCAATCTTTTAATGCTACGAGCGGTTTGTTTGAATTAAAATGAACAAATTTAAGTACGAGAGGTGCGTCGAAAACATAAAATGTGTCGACAAAGCAGTTAAATTTACAATAGAATTGCGTTTATTGCTAAATATTTTGATGTATTATTCACTTAAAAAAAGGAACGATGAAAAAATTATTGACACTTGTTTTATCGCTTTTTGTGCTGGTAGCTTTTGCACAGCAAAGAGAAGGCGAAGGCCCTAAACGCCTCATGGAAATTGACAAAGAAGCACTTTGCCCGAGCTTTGTTATGTACCCCGTGGATGGATCTTCCCTTACTGCTAATGATTTGATTGAAAACATTCTGGGAGAGGATATTCAATCCTACAGCCTTTTGAACTTTCAGGCAACCACAGGAACGGATGCTTCTGCCGGGGTTTTCACCGGGGGCATGGATGCCGGAATTGGCCTGGAAAGCGGCATTGTATTGAGTTCAGGGTTTATCGACAATGCCATTGGACCCAACATTTCTGGTGGCATTAGTGGAGTTTTGAATTTACCAGGAGATCCCGATCTGAACAACCTGATTCCACAGAGCACTTATGATGCTACCATACTTGAATTTGAATTTATCCCAACTTTCGATCAGCTGTTTATTCAGTTTGTTTTTGGTTCTGATGAATACAATGAGTATGTTGGCACGGAGTATAATGATGTTTTTGGATTTTTTCTCAACGGTGAAAACATTGCACTCACCCCGGGCACAGAAGATCCCATTACCATCAATACCATAAATCTGAATGATAACAGTAGTTTATATGTTAACAATGATCCATTTGATGGCGGGTTGGATGAGGCACCCTATTGTACAGAGATGGATGGTTTTACCACGATACTGGTGGTAGAAGGTGAAGTTATACCTGGAGAAACCAATACCATCAAACTGGCAATCGCCGATGCTGCAGATCGAATTCTGGATTCATGGGTTTTTATTGGAGCAGAAGGTTTTACTGGTGTTGTGCCGGATCCCGACCCCGAACCAACCCCTGTTCCCCTGGGGCAGTGGGCACTTATCCTGGGTATGGGCCTAATCCTGTTATTTACATTCCTGCGTTTGAGAAGAATTTTCTAAATACTTAACAGGCTTTTCTTTAAAAAAGAGTTGTTTCATCCGGGACAGCTCTTTTTTTATGTGCTTTTACAGTGGATATATTCCCTGTTATCTTAGTGCGTTAATCGGGATTTTTTGGAAAAATTTATGTAGGTTTGCGGGGGAAAGCAATTTATAAACAAAGCAAATTTCTTATGTGTCGAAAACTTATATTTTCACTGACCATCATTGTAGTTATGTCTATACAGGCAATGCCCTGTACAAGCTATCTTGTGACCCCAGGTGCATCAGCTGACGGGTCCTCTATGATTAGCTATGCTGCCGATTCTCACATTCGCTATGGAGAGTTGTATTATTTTGAAGGTGGCCCCAGGGAGGCTGGTGAATTTTACCAGGTATATTACCGTGGAAGCCATAAACCTCTTGCTCAGGTTCCCCTTCCTGAGTCTACTTACCAGGTGGTGGGTTACATCAACGAAAAACAAGTGGCCATCGGTGAAAGTACCTTTGTGGGGCATCGCGAGTTGTTTGACACCCTGGGAGGTGTGGATTATACGGGTTTGATGCAGCTTGCTCTTTTACAGGCTTCCACTGCCCGCGATGCCATACGCATCATCGGTGATTTGGCAGATGAATATGGGTATCATAGCTATGGAGAGTCATTCTCCATTGCTGACCCCAACGAGGTTTGGATTATGGAAATTATTGGGAAAGGGGTTGATTTACAGCAGGATTCACAAACCGGAGAATATTACAATGCAAAAAAAGGGGCCGTATGGGTGGCCAAACGCATTCCGGACGGATATATTTCGGCTCATGCCAATCATGCGCGTATCATGACTTTCCCGTTGGCTGACGGAGAAGAATCCATTACCAATCAACAGTGGGATAAATTGCATGAGCCTGGTGTAAGGACCATTTACTCCCACGATGTGATAGACTTTGCCCGTGAAAAAAACTACTTTCAGGGTATTGATGAAGATTTTAGCTTTTCCGATGCCTATGCACCCATTGATTTTGGTTCAGCCAGGTTTTGTGAAGCCAGGGTTTGGAGCATGTTTAAGGAAGTGGCGCCTGGCATGGACGAGTATATGGATTATGCCATGGGCTTTGACCTTGAAAACCGCATGCCACTGTATGTAAAGCCAGAGCGGAAACTTTCGGTGGAGGACTTGATAGACTTCAAAAGGGATTACCTGCAAGGTACTGATTTTGATATGACCCGTGATATTGGTGCAGGCCCCTGGGGTAAACCCTACCGTTGGCGGCCTCTTACCTGGGAGGTTGATGGAAAAACCTACTTCCATGAAAGAACCACCGCCACCCAACAAACCGGCTTTTCTTTTATCACACAGTCCAGAAGTGAATTTCCAGGTGAGATAGGAGGGATTATCTGGTTTGGGGTAGATGATGCCAACACCAGTGTTTATGTTCCCATGTATGCTGGTATTCGCCGGGCCCCGGATAGCTTCAGGGAGGGTTACGGGAGTATCCTGGAGTATAAAGATGATGCTGCTTTCTGGGTGTTTAACAAAGTGGCTCACCTGGCTTATCTGCGTTATAGCCTGAAATTGCCCGACATCCAAAAAGTACAGGCGGAGCTGGAAAACAGATTCAGAGAGTTTGTGCCAGCCATAGATCAGGCAGCCATGGAGCTTTATCAAACGGACCCTGAACTTGCTAAGGATTTTCTGACCAACTTTTCGGTTACCATGGGAAATTATACTGTGGAGCGTTGGGAGGAACTATTTCGCTTCCTGATGGTTAAATATCTGGATGGGAACATTAAACTCGAAGAGGATGGTGAGTTTCTCACCAATGAGTGGGGAAAATACCCTATTGTGGAGCACCCAGAATATCCTGAATGGTGGCTGCGTACCATCATCGAACTTACGGATGACAAATTCCTATACAGAAGCGAGGAAGAATAAGTTGAATAATACGTTAAACCTAATTTGTTGAATCATTTAAAAAGAAATAGAGATGTTTACAGGAATTGTAGAAGCAACAGGCACAGTGGTAAAAATAGATCGAGAGGGAGGCAATATTCATTTTACCATAGAAACACCCATTGCCAAAGAGTTGAAGATTGATCAAAGTATGTCGCATGATGGTGTATGTCTTACGGCAGTAAACGTTGATAAAGAAAAGAACCAGTATACGGTGACTGCAATCCAGGAAACACTGGATAAAACCAACATGAGGACCTGGAAAGAGGGATATCGTGTCAACCTGGAGCGTTCCATGAAAATCGATGCACGCCTGGATGGACATATTGTGCAGGGGCATGTGGATCAAACAGCTGTATGTACCAAAGTAGAGGAGTTTGACGGAAGCTGGAAATTTTATTTCGAATATGATCCGGGTCCCAAAAATATTACTGTAGAAAAGGGCTCCATTTCAGTTAATGGAGTGAGCCTCACCGTAGTGGACTCTGAGCCTCAAATGTTCTCTGTGGCCATCATCCCTTACACTTATGATTACACCAATTTTGGTGATTTTAAAAAAGGCTCTGTGGTAAACCTGGAGTTTGACATAATTGGCAAGTATGTGGCACGCTTGCTGGAGGAGCACTTTGAAGCACGAAAGTAATTACTGGGACGTTTTTCGTTTTAATAAGACAAAGCCTTCATGTTGAGGGCTTTGTTTTCTAAGGGGGGAGGGGAGGAGAGTGTTAAGGGTATGGTCAGAGCTGGAATAAATTGTTCTTTATGGCAAAAGTAACCAACTTTACACTGCTGTCTACCCCGGTTTTCCTGAACAGGTTAGCTTTATGCCCGTCAACTGTTCGCTGGCTGATAAAAAGTTGATCGGCAATTTCCTTGATGGTGAATCCTTTACAGATAAGATTTAATACTTCTACTTCCCGCTTGGTGAGTTCTTCTCTGAGCTCCGGCTCTGGTGGCTCATTTTTGGATTTTTTGTTAACCAGAGAGTTGGTTAATACTGGCAGCAGTTCATCCGAAAAATAGTTTTTGTTGTCGGCTACCAAATCAATAGCTTTGTGCAACTCGTGTTCCTCAACGGTTTTCAACAAAAAGCCTTTCACTCCTGCTTCAAGCATACTCACAAGGTATTCTTCGTCTCCAAACATGCTTATGGCTACTATTTTTAAACCGGGATACAAATCAATGGCTTTCTGGGTGGCTTCGATACCATTCATCACTGGCATTTGAATGTCCATAAAAACAATATCGGGCCTTCGGTTTTCAATCATTTTCAAAAACTCCTTACCATTGGATGCTTCACCGAAAATTTCAATTCCCGGAATTTCTTTCAGTAACATGATCAGCCCTTTTCTAAAAATATGCTGATCTTCCACAATCAATACCTCAAGTTTCTGATTTGTATCCATACTATCTTAACCCCTTTAATATTAAAAATGTTTTCATAAACTTAGCCAGTGGTTCAATAAGTCTAAAAATAACACAATATGGTTGCAAATGTAATGATATAAAAGTATGTAATAACCAAAAAATGCATTTTTTTATAAGTCCAGCTCAAGGTGAAAATGTGTGTTTTTGCCTTTGCCGGTATTGAAACTGGCCTCTCCTTCGAGAAAGTTTACCCTGCTTAATATGTTTTTTAACCCTTGGCTTTCAGATTTTTGGTGATATGCCGTGTCAAAGTCAAATCCTATCCCATTATCTTTAAAGTCAATGATGAGCTTTTTGTTTTTCTTATAAATGTTTAAATCTATATGATTTGCTTTTGCATGCTTAATGGTATTGTTGATGAGCTCTAAAATGATTTTGTATAAATGTGTTTCCGTTTTGGTATCCAAGCGGGGCAAGTTGTCAGGTTCCTTGAATTCAATATGAATTACACCCGTTTTGTTTAGGGCATCAATAAAAGAGATGAGTGCTTTG
>SLQX01000280.1 GCA_007131245.1 Bacteroidales bacterium | reverse complement strand
GTTTTTTATCCAGCGGTAACTTCCATTTTGATGCCTTAACCTATATTCAAGGATAAAATATTCTTTTTGGGCAAAATTTCTTTCAAACTGCTGAATAACATGTTCACGATCATCGGGGTGAATACTTTTTTGCCAGCCTTCTCCCATTTCATCTTCAAGGCTTTTTCCAGTGAAGGTCAACCACGTTTTATTAAAGTAATCAAATTTTTTACGGGTATTGGCCCTCCAGATAAGGGTGGGGAAATCATCCAGAACTTTTAAATAATAGTCAAGAGACTGTTTAAGTTTATTTTCTGACTTAACCAACTGGCTGATATCTCTGACCACAACCGTTACCCCATCAAATTGGCCCTTTAAGTTAAACCGCGGTGAAATCCTTGCCTGGTAATGCAGTTGGCCGCCAAAGGCCTTTAAAGAATAATTGATTTGTTCGGTATGCCTTTGATTTTCAACCTTCCGGATGGTTTGTAAAAACAAATCAACCACTTCAGGGGGAAATCCTGCATCTTCAAGTTTACTACCCTCTCTGAATCCAGGCGAAAAACCAGAAAACAGCCTGGCATTATTGTTAGCATAGAACTCGGAAAACAACCCATTTTTATCAAGAACAAATACGAAATCGTCCATGGTTTCAAGGGTGGTTCGCATCACTTCCATTTGCCTGAAATTGCTTTCGTTACTGTCTCTGTTTTCAGTAAGAGGCATGATTACACAGGAATACCCTTTTTCCTGGGAATATTCCAGGCTGATGGAAAGCTCGAGTTTTTCTCTGTCCAAAAAATTCAGGGAAAAAAGAAACGCAACAGGCTGGTTATTTTTTCTGACTTTTTTACAGGCTTGCCGAATTTCTTCCGCCTCCCGGTGATTCAGAAAAGAAAAAACACTCTTACCCTTAAAGTAATCCGGCGAATACTGGAATACCCCGGCTACACCCTGATACACAGACAATATGATGCCATCAGATGTACAATTTAAAAGTATAAGCTGTGAATTATTTATTGCAGAAAGAATGGGTTGATTGTTCATCGGGGCTGTATTAACTACTCCTGGTTATTTAACAACCCGGCAACAACCTCCTTTTTCAAAGGCTTATTGAGAAACTGCTTCACAAATCTGTTTTGCATGGCCTTGTTGTAATCCTCAGAGTCAATGGAAGAAGAAAGCATAACAATGCTGATATTTTCCTGCACCGGGTCGGGCAACTTTTCAAACATTTCCAAAAATCCAAACCCATCAATCTCAGGCATTCTGATATCCAGGAAAATGATATCAGGTATATTTTCCCTGTCACTTTCTGCAACCTCCTTCAAAAAATTAAGTGCAGAGCTGGCAGAGTTTTTTACAACGACGTTGGTGGCTAAACCTGTTCTTTCCACCACTTTTTTGTTTACCATGTTATCAATATCGCTGTCATCAATGAGCAAGACTTTCTCTAGTTTCATATTCATAGCTTCCGGTTATTTTATAGAAGTTGTGGTTGTTTTTAGTATTGGCTTTGAAAATTATTCTCATCATCAGAGCCCAGGGTAAGTACCCTGAAATTTTTGTTCAACTGGTTGGGTAATTCAATGGTAAAGCAGGAGCCTTCGTTGTGTTGCGAATGCACTTGAATGTTACCATTTAATTTATCTACGATCTCTTTTACGATGTAAAGTCCTATCCCACTTCCTTTGCTTCTTTCCGTCCCCCGGTAAAACATATCAAACAACCTGGGGAGGTGTTTTTTTTCAATTCCACTGCCGTTATCCTCCACAGAGATGATAACATTGGCAGCAGTTGTTTTCACTTTAACCTGAACAAAAGGTTTTTCTTGTTCATAGTTATGAAACCGCAAAGAGTTGGATATAAGATTATTAATCAAAACGTCCACCCTCTTTTTATCTGAAAGGAAAGGAACATCAGATTTGATATCTGTAACAAGTTCTACTTTTTCAAAATTATCTTCATACTGGTGCTTTTCAAAAATAGTTTCAACTATATCCCGAAAGTCAATTACTTCGTGTTTCACTTCAATTCTTGAGTTACGGGAATAGTCAATAATATCATGGATAATTTTGTCCAACCTGGCGATAGAGTCTCTAATCATACTAATGTAAGAATCATTTCCTTTGTTCTGAGATTCTTCTTCCAGTAAATTCAACAAGCCAAGAATGGACATCAGGGGAGAGCGAAGCTCGTGGGAGGTACTATAAACAAAGCTATCCAGTTCTTCATTGGTTTTTCTAAGTTCTCTGTTTTTGTCCCTGAGGGTTTTTTCCACCAGTTTACTTTCGGTGATGTCGCTTAAAATGGCAACAAAATGATTACTCTCATTTTTTTTATGCATAACAGGGGCGATGTACAGCAAACGCCAACTCTCTTTCTGATCATTCTGGCTAAAACATTTAATTTCACCCTTATAGCTTTGCTTGTTTTTAAGTGCAGTAAGAATTTCCTCCTTCACATAGTTTTCAACCGGACACCCAATTGCAGTTAGAAAATCATTCCCCAGGACCTGCTCCCGGGTATAGTCGGTGAGTTTAATAAGCTCCCTGTTGGCATAAATCACAGGGTAGTTTTTATTATCATCCTTTAAAATCAATATCCCTTCGAGAGCCGATTCGATAGCACTTTTCTGGATATTCAGCATTTCTTCGGCCTGGCGACGCTCGGTAATATCATAGCATGACCCGATGAAACCGGCAAACTTTCCCTCAAGGTTATAAAACGGCCTTCCTACGTTTAATACCCAACGATAATCTCCAGATTTATGTTTCAGACGGTGCTCTATCTGGAAAGACTGTTTATACTGGTAGGCAATTGACAAAACCTCTAAAAACTCATTAACATCGGCAAAATGGAGTTTGTCAACCCATTCGGTACTCAATTCATCCTCGGGCTTGCGGCCGGTAAAGTCAAGCCATGTATTATTAAAGTAATCTGCTTTTCTGGAAATATTGGTTTTCCATATCATACTGGGAAAATCAGACAACAAGGTCTGGTAAAAGTCCCTGGCATGTCGCAGGATTTCTTCATTTTTCTTTTCTTTGGTAATATCACGACACAAAACAGTTACTCCTTCAATCACACCCATGGCATTTTTACGGGGTGATATTTTAGCATTATACCATAGTTTGGCTCCAAATGCATCCAGGAAATATTCCAGCTGATAGGGTTTATCGTTTTCTGCTACATACTCAATGGATTGAATATATTTTTGGGCAACTTCAAGGGGAAAGCCAACATCATAAATATTTTTCCCCACAAAAACATCGCTGGAAAATGGCAGGGATGTGCCACTGTCCGCATGATAATATTCTGTAAAGTCACCGTCTTTGTTGAGTGAGAATAATAAGTCGTCAATAGACTCAAGAGTGTTGAGCAATGTTTCCGATTGCTGGTAATAAAGCTGATTGGCCCTCTCCTTCTCGGTGATGTCATCAATATCAATAAAAACCATCCTCCTTTCATCCGAGTTTGCCCTGGAGATAAACATTTTAAGGTTTTTCACATCCCCTTGCTTTGTACTAAGATTAAGCTTAACAAAGGATGCTTCACCTTTAAGCACATTATCAATTTCATGCCAAAGGACATTAAAGTTATCCGGGTGTAAAGATTCAAGTTTTTGGTTGACAAGATCCTGCCTGGGTTTTCCGTAAAGTCTTTCAGCCGCATCATTGGACTGAACAACCCGTTGTGATTCTATATCAACCAATAGTTTAGCATGCAAGCTGTCTAAGAACAAGCTTTGATACAATTCCTTTTCCCGGAAGTTTTGCATACGGGTTTTAACCTGGTTGAAGGCCTTTTTACAGATAAACCGGAAAGTAATGGACTCAAGGGGCAAAAAGACAAAGAATATGTTTTCATCAAAATCTGCATGCCAAAGCGTTTCAGCTTCTTGTTTTTCCAGTAAAACCACCACTGCCGGAAAGCCCGAAAAAAAAGATTTTCCTTTTTCTTCCCAAATACTTCGAAGACTTTTATAGTCAAGGATCCATAGCGACCCTTCGCCTGCCAATTTGGTCTGGAAAGCTGAATCGATATACTCTTCGGCACTGGTTTTAATAAGCTGCTGTTCATCTTCTACCAGGCCAGCCTGTACCTGCCTGAAAAGAGATAAGTCTGTTAAACTGCAATATATTTTTTGGTTAATTGTGCTCATTCAAGCAATATATAATGTTAGGTGTTATTTTTTATGCAAACCACACTCTCTGGTTTGAGGATTTTCCCACCACCATCTTCCGCTTCGGATATCCTCTCCCGGCAAAACAGCCCTTGTGCAAGGCTGGCAACCTATACTGGGGAATTTTTGGTCATGCAATGAATTATAAGGTATGTTATTCTCTTTTATATAACCCCAAAGCTCTCTTTCACTCCATTCAAGCAAAGGATTAATTTTGATCAACCCAAAGCTTTCATCCCATTCCACCATCTTTAGGTCCGTACGGGTTGTTGACTGCTCTCTTCTAAGACCTGTTATCCAGGCCTGCTTTCCGGCAAGAGCCCGCTTAAGCGGTTTTATTTTTCGTAATCCGCAACAAAGTTTCCTGTTTTCAATGCTTTTGTAAAAAAGGTTTATACCTTTTTCATTGACCATTTTTTCAATTTCAGCGGCATCGGGAAACATTATCCTGATTTTTATATTGTAACGAGCCTGGGTTTTATCTATCAGATCATAGGTTTCGGCAAACATCCGCCCTGTATCCAGGGTAAAAACATCAACGGGTAGGGCCTGCAGTGACAGTGTGTGAGTTATTACCTGGTCTTCTGCCCCCATACTGGTGGCAAAACTTAGCGTATCTTTAAATTGCTCCGAGCAAAAGCCTAAAACTTCTCCCAGAGACATATGCTCAACCTCTTGATTCAAACGAATTGCTTGCTCTTTACTCATTGTTTAGAAAATTGTATTCATTAAAAAATTTATGCCAGGATAACAGAAGAAAATCATCAGGAGTGTTTTTCCAATACATCCTGGAGTGATAGAGATTCTTTTGCCCTTACCCCTTTGGGGGTTTCTTCTAATGTGCAGCACTCGGTATAATAATCATGTTCAAAAAATAATATATAGTCCTGTTGAACAGCCCTTTGAAGAAATTCTTCTTTTTCCTCCATAGTCTTTACCGGGTCCACGTCATAACTGGGCACATAAGCAAGGGGGATATTCAATACGGAAGAAATAAAGTCGGCCGTAAAAACAATTTTTTGCCCTTTATAATCTACAATAGGAATGATTTGTCCGGCGGTGTGTCCATGCTTTAATTCCAGGTCAATTCCTTTACAAAAAGTGGTATTTTCATGAATGAGTTCCAGGCGGCCCTCTTCGTAAAGCGATTTGAAATTTTCAGGAAAATAAGACGCTTTTTCCCGGGGATTGGGGTTATTGGCGGTTTCCCATTGAGCACCGGAACAGTAATAGGTGGCATTTGGAAAAACAGGTACGGGTGATTGTTCATCTGCCCCCCACTTCACAGCACCACCCACATGATCGAAATGCAAATGGGTAAGAATAACATCGGTTATGTCTTCGGGGCTGTAGCCTTTTTGCTGCAGGGCTTTATCCAGACCTATTCTGTCAAAAAGATAAAAGTAACTGTAATATTTCTGGCTCTGCTTATCACCCAGTCCGGTATCAATCAATATCTTTCTCCCACCGGTGTCTACCAATAAGCAACGGGATGATAAATTCACCAGGTTATTCTCATCGCATGGAACATGCTTTGACCAAATCGATTTGGGGACAACACCATAGCATGCACCACCATCAAGCTTAAAGTTTTCGGGTATAATTGAGTGTAGTTTCATAAATATCTTTATTATTGCAAGGAATAATGGGTATAAAAAATTATATTTTCAAATCAAAGCCACAGACCTGTAAAAAACAAAAGCAGAATTTCGCCACAATATATCCTTTCATTTCTTCAGCCAGAAAAGCGGCATAAACCAAAAAACACATCTTATCGAACATCCAACATCGTTAAAATGTGTCTTTTAATAGCTTAAAAAACTGCTAATCAAAGTGTTTGCGAATACTCTAAGGCAAATTTAAAAAAAAATATGACAGGAAAGTTACGTGTCTTACGGTAAATCGCAAGCTTTAATTACTTAGAAAATCTATAGATCATCGGGCTTTAAGATACCCTTGAGTACCTTTATGTAAGAATCTTCAACGGCAGTTCTGCATCACAGCAGGCCCTGGAGATTTTTCAGAAAAGGGAAAGATGGTTTCAACCCCTCCTGTAAATTCATGTCTAACCAATTGCTATTCAAAAGTGGCAAGGATGGTTTTACCTCCTTTAACTGCTTGCCCCGGGACAACCTTGACACTGCTATCAACAGGCAGGAAAACATCAACCCTTGAACCAAACTTGATGAACCCCATCTCGTGACCCTGATTAACAAACTCCCCTTCCTTACTGTAACAAACAATCCTTCGTGCAACGGCACCTGCAATTTGACGAAATAAAACCTGTTGCTTAGCAGGTGTTTCAACAACCACTGTTGTTCGTTCATTATGGGAGGAAGATTTCGGATGCCAGGCAACCAGGTATTTTCCGGGGTGATATTTGCAGTACTTTATCACACCTGACACCGGGTAACGGTTTACATGTACATTAACGGGTGACATAAATATGGAAATCTGCAAGCACTCTTTATCAAGGAATTCCTGCTCCCGGGTTTTTTCTATTACTACTACCTTGCCATCAGCAGGGCTGAGCACGTGGTTGGGGTTCTCTAGGATAAAGCGTTTCGGGGAACGAAAAAACTGTAGAATCATCAAAAAAAATACCCCAAAAACACCATAGGCTATGTAATGGCCTATGCTCTGATACGGCCAGAGAATATTGATAATGACGACCAACCCCACAAGCACAAGCAGGGTAAAAAACAAACTGGTATATCCTTCCCTGTGGATTTTCATTAATATAAAATTTGATTATACGGGTCACACGCCTGTTTTGAGTCAGGCACTGCTGCATCCGTGATTCATAATCCTCTTTATGCATGACAGGAGATGTATCACAGATGTTTATTTTCTCATTTACTACGAAACAAGTTAACTTAAAAAGCCGAGCGCATATAAGCACAACGGTTTTAGCTCTACGGGCATTGTCTTTAAAAGATCAAAGCAACATGCCTTTAATTCAGAACTTACAGATTTCATTTCAATACCTAAACTATTGCTGCTATCTTTTACTTTAATCCTCTGGTTTAGTTTCTGCAAAATTTAGCAGATGAAATAATTTATTGTAAAAACATTGAATTGTTCGATTTTACCTAATACTACTCCAAACCACCTTCTTAAAAAAACCACAACAAATAAACAAAAACAAAAGGTGTTGCCATAATAACCCCGTCAAAGCGGTCCAGAATTCCTCCATGACCGGGTAATATTTTTCCACTGTCTTTTGCCTTGATACTTCTCTTAAACAATGACTCAAATAAGTCGCCATATGTGCTGAAAACAACCACCAACAGCCCCATAATCATCCAATTGAGGGTATCCAACTCTTTATAAAAAATACTAATAAGCCAAGCCGTCAATAAGCAAAGCAACCCACCGCCAAGAGTCCCTTCCCATGTTTTTTTGGGCGAGACACGTTTGAAAAGGGGGGTGCGTCCAATAGAGCTACCCACAAGATAAGCACCTGATTCGTTAACCCATACCATAAAGAAAAAGCCCAAAACAATGGTATAGTCATAATGGCCAGGAACAAACCCCGGGTTTGGGAGGCAGATAACCAAAGCAAAAGGAACCGCCACATAGAGAAGTCCAAAAAATGTAAAAGCAACGTTGGTAAAGGGTTCAGGTATATCTCGATAAAGCTCCAACAAAAAGACAAGAAAAATAAGTAAAAAATTAAACAGCAGAATTTCAATGGGTGCCAACCCTAAAGCAATAAGTGCATTTGATAGAAATAAAAAGGCACCGGCTATGGTCCCCAGGATTTTGTTAGGGGTAATACCTACTTTTTCAAGCAAAGAATAAAACTCCCATAATCCCATGATGGTTATCAACAGAAAAAGACCGGTAAACGCATAGGGACTGATAACGGCAGATGCTATTACCAAAAACACGATTACGATTCCTGTAAGTGTACGTTGAGCAAGATTACTCAAAACTTTCCTTTTTAATAATTTGTTTGGCCTTCATCACATCATCAATTTGAACATGTAGTTCTATTTCGCCAATAAGATAGAAAGAGTCTTTTTTGCTGAGTGAAAAACATTTAATACCGTTTTCTTCAAGCAAACCTTTGATTATTTCTGCTATATGTTCATATTGGGTAGTGTAGATACATTGCCAGTTATCACTCATTGTCCACAAAGATGATATTTTTATCTGAATATAGCAACTTTACTAACATATAAAAATCAATTCAAAGTTCCTTTTTTATTGGTATATATTTTCACAGACCAACATTTTTTCCGTTTCAACTAAATTTACCAAAAAGTCCTCCCAAAAAAAGGATTAAGAAAAATTTACTGATCAATAAAAAACACCAGTAATTCTTCGGGCCCATGGGCTCCCATAACCAGCGTTTTTTCTATATCTGCTGTGCGGCTTGGCCCTGTAACCAAACTAACCATAGAGGGCAACCCCTCCTTTTTATACTTTTGTTGCAGAGCACGCAAAGCATCCCTGATGTCATAAACCAACTGACTTTTATAGGCCACAACTACATGCAATGGAGGCCAGCTATAGCCCTTGCGCCCACTTCCCTGGCGACTACTTACCAAAATACTGCCGGTGCGGGCCACCAAAAATTCACACCCGGTGAGGCTAATTTCACATTCAGGAAACTCCTCCAGGGCATTAACACAGAAAAGGCCATGCTCATTAAGGATTTTTTGCAAACCAGGTTCATAACAGTGAATACTGTCTTTCCCCCTGGATTGCAGGAAGGTTTTCAGGTTTGCGGCAAACTCATTCTCATTCCTATTATAAACAAACCGACCACTTACTTTGGCCAAAGCCTGGGCAAAAAGAATCTCATGGTACTCCTCGCCCGGTCTTTGGTATATCTTGTCAGCATAATCCTCAGCCACAAAGGGTGGATTCATTGGATTTACCAATGCATCCCTGATTGACTTGAGAACCTTTTCCCTGGAGGTGCTTTCTTTCATCCAAGACGGTATTAATAGCTTTTTTTCTCTTGCGAGTTTTCTTCTTTGTCTGATTTCTCTTTTGTGATGGGCTCAGAGTCCTTATCAGGCTGTTCGTGGTTTGATTGTTTCTCCTTTTCATCAGAGGGCAGTTCAGGTTTGGCAGTGAAGGTCTCCTGGTTATCGAAGTTTCGTTTCCCAAAAATACCTTCCAGGTCCTCTCTGAAAATCACCTCTTTTTCCAATAAAAGGTTGGCTAATTTTTCAAGTTTGTCTTTGTTTTCTGTAAGAAGGTTTTTGGCTCTCTGATAGGCTGACTCCACAATTTTACTTACCTCTTGATCAATAAGTTCTGCTGTTTTCTCTGAATAGGGTTTGGTGAAGGAATATTCGCTTTGTCCGGATGAGTCATAGTAACTTACATTGCCTATTTTGGGGTTAAGACCAAAATATACCACAATAGCATAAGCCTGTTTGGTAACTTTTTCCAGGTCGTTAAGTGCACCGGTTGAAATGCGGCCAAAAATAATTAGCTCAGCTGCACGACCACCCAAAGCAGAAGTAAGTTCATCATACATTTGCTCATAAGTTGTAATCTGTCGTTCTTCGGGCAAGTACCAGGCCGCACCGAGGGCCTTTCCACGGGGTACAATGGTTACTTTCACAAGGGGATGTGCGTGTTCCAACAACCAGCTTGTGGCTGCATGTCCCGACTCATGGAAAGCAACCACCTTTTTCTCATGGGGTGAAATGATTTTGTTTCTTTTTTCCAACCCTCCTATTATCCGATCCACAGCATCCAGGAAATCCTGCCGCTCAATTTCTTTTTTATCACGACGGGCAGCTATCAGAGCAGCCTCATTACACACATTTGCAATATCAGCACCAGAAAAACCAGGCGTTTGTTTGGCCATAAAGTCTTCCCTTACATCCTTGGCAAGTTTCAGAGGTTTCATATGTACCTTAAAAATGGCTTTTCTTTCCTCCAAATCGGGAATCTCCACCTGAATTTGGCGGTCGAAGCGTCCGGCCCGCAACAGTGCACGGTCTAGCACATCGGCCCGGTTTGTAGCTGCCAGGATTATTACACCTACGTTGGTACCAAAGCCGTCCATTTCAGTAAGAAGCTGATTCAATGTATTTTCCCTTTCATCATTGGCTCCGGTCATAGGATTTTTCCCACGGGAACGTCCAATGGCATCAATCTCATCAATGAATATGATACAGGGAGCTTTTTCTTTGGCTTGCTTAAACAAGTCTCGTACCCTGGAAGCTCCAACACCCACAAACATCTCCACAAAATCAGAGCCGCTCAGTGAGAAGAAAGGTACCTGGGCTTCGCCAGCCACGGCCTTTGCCAAAAGGGTTTTCCCGGTTCCGGGAGGGCCTACCAGTAAAGCTCCCTTGGGTATCTGACCACCCAGATTGGTATACTTATCGGGTCGCTTCAAAAAATCTACAATCTCCATTAATTCAACTTTGGCTTCATCCAGTCCCGCAACATGCTTAAAATCAACATTTACGCGGGTATCTTTGTCAAAAACCTGTGCCTTGGATTTACCAATATTGAATATTTGGCCACCAGCACCTCCACCCGCCATACGGCGCATGATAAAAATCCAAAAAGCAATCAAAAGACCAATGGGCAATAACCAACTTAATATATCACTACCCCAGTCTTTACGTTGTTCATAAAAAACAGGAAAACGATTTTCATCGGGCATTTCTTCAAATGCTTCATCTATTTTGTTTTCAAAATTTTCTATGGAACCTATTTTGAAAGTGAAATGAGGGCCAGCTTCGGTAAGGTCTTGCTCATGAATTTCTTCATATTTGCCTAATCTGTCAGGTAGAATAAACACTTCTACGGCATCGCGGTTTACAATCACCACTTTATCTATATCCCCACTTTTTAATATTTCGGTTTCAAACTTCCTGGGAGAAATTTCAACGGCTGTACCACCCCAGTTGTAAAATTGAAGGGCAATGAATAAAACAGCCAGGATTCCATAAATCCAATAAAAATTAAAGGGAGGTGTTTTACCTTTTTCTGGTTTACCATTCTGACCTTTTCCACCCTGGGAGGGATTTGTACCGGGTTTGTTAGCCTTATTTTTGTTTTCAGCTGCGTTTTTCTTTTGTTCCGTGTTCATTGGTAGTTTATTATACTTAGATTAAATATTCAGAGAATAAAACGAAAGAAGGGTTTACACTTTTTCCATGGGTGCGTCGGCCCATAGCTCTTCAAGGGCATAAAAATCGCGCACCTCCTGGTCAAAAACATGCAGCACTACATCCATATAATCAAGAAGTATCCATTGAGAATTGGAAGATCCTTCTTTTCGCCGGGGCTTTATCCCTATGTGTTTATTTACCTGCTCCTCAACCGAGTCAGCAATGGCGCCTACGTGCGTACTACTTGTTCCATGGCAGATTACAAAATAATCACAAACAGTGCTGTTAATACTGCCCAGGTTCAGGCACTTTATTTTCAATCCATTTTTTTCCTGTACTCCCCTGATAACCTCATCTTTCAATATTTGGGTTGTAACTTTTTCTGTCTCACTAACCATGAAAAATTTTTTGTTGTAAAAATAATGACCAAATCAATAATTATAACAGTTCTTAAATAGATTTGATATAACAATTAACGATGTCACTTGTTTCCGTTTTGTTGAAATCATTTAAAAATTTATTATACAAACACGCAGAATTATGCGCAATTTTGTAGGGTACAAAAGTAACTAAATTTACTGAGATTTGCCTGAGCTACAGTGTTGCACCGGGGGGTATTATTATTTTTTATAGTATCCACTCAAAAAGCTGGTTTCCAAATGCCCCGGGTAAGGATTTAACTGCTCTTTTTTTTATCATAATTAAACGCAAACAAGCTATGCCTTCTTTACTTATGGGTAACCGGGTTTTAAACTTTTCAAGCCTTGCATCAACCAATGATAAACTTAAAGCACTTCTGAGTGAGAACGACTTGCCCGAAGGCACATTGGTAAAAGCTTATGAGCAATTTGCAGGCAAAGGGTACTCCACACGAACCTGGGAGAGCGAACCTGGAAAAAACCTAACCGTTTCATACTTGTTAAAACCAGGCTTTTTACCCCCTCAAAATCAGTTTAAACTTACCCAGGTAACCTCATTAGCTGTAAGAGATACCGTTTCCTACTTTTACAACGGCTCAAAACAAATAGCCGTTAAATGGCCCAATGACATTTATGTCAACCAAAGCAAAATTGCAGGTATACTTGCCGAAAACAGTATTATGGGCAGCCAAATCAGTCACTGTATTGCGGGCATTGGTCTCAATGTAAATCAGGAAGTTTTTCTTTCAGATGCCCCCAACCCCGTTTCGTTAAAATTGCTTACCAAAAAAGAAATAAGCATTGATAATTGTTTGGAAGTTCTTTCTCTGAAACTACAACATTGGTATAATAAACTCAAAGCATCGGACTACAAAACGCTGGATGAAGCATACCACAAATTGCTTTTCAGAAAAGATATCCCTTCACAGTTTTATTGGGCAGGAGAAACCTTTACGGCAACCCTCAGGGGCACTGACGAGTATGGGCAATTAATCCTGGAAGACCAGCAAGGGAAACTTCAATTTTTCGACTTTAAGGAAGTAGAGTTTGTGCTTTAAAGAACTATCAGAGCCAGGTCTCATTCAAAATGCTGCTGAAGTTTTTTCACCAGCATATCTACAAAGTTTTGCAGGGGTTTGGATGCCATTGTTTTTAAAAAGGGGTTGAGTTCGGCCTGGAAAACAAGTTCTGCCCTGCACTTACTATCCTGGCTATGGGGCGACAAAAAACAATCCAGGGTATAATCTATGGGGTTTTTACCATCTGCCACAATATGAATATTGCGGTCCGGAGTTTTGGAAGCAATGCGCATGGATAGGTCAGCCATCCCCTCAATGGTAAATGAACAAGTATTGGTATCTGCTTTCCAGTTTTTGATTTGTCCAGGCATCAGTTGCTCAAAATTGTTAAAATCTCCAAGGAAGTTAAAAACTTCATTACAAGGAGCATTTATTTCCAGCTTTTCACTTATAAATTCACTCATATTATTACTATCCGTTTATTCAAAAGTTTGGTTTGGTTTTCATTTTATCGTTCCCAGCCCTGGGGGTTTTCTCTCCATTTTTCGAGTGTTTCAAGGTTGCTGTGATGCAAATAACCTGCATTTACAGCCTGTTGTATCAGGGTGTTATAATCTGTTAGGGTATGCAGTGGGCATTTGGCATCTTCCATGTTTTGCCGGGCTTTGTCAAGGCCATAGGTGAAAATTGCAACCATTCCCTTAAAATCCGCTTTTACGTTGATTAAAGCATCAACGGCTGCCAGGCTACTTTGCCCTGTAGAAACAAGGTCTTCTACCACAACCACTTTTTTTCCTTCAGGTATTACACCTTCTATCTGGTTGCCAAGACCATGCTCCTTGGAGGTACTTCTGACATATACAAATGGTAGATTGAGTTTTTCGGCCACCAATACACCATGTGCAATAGCTCCTGTGGCCACACCTGCTATACATTCAACATCCGGATATACTTGTTGGATTATTTTGGCAAGACTATCCCTGACAAAAGCACGGGCTTCAGGGAAGGATAAAATACGACGATTATCGCAGTAAATGGGCGAGCGGATACCACTTGCCCAGGTAAATGGTTCTTTCACATTCAGTTTAACAGCCTCTATTTCAAGCAAAATATCAGCGGCTTTCTCAGATATGGTTTGATTTGTTTTCATGACAAGACATTTTTCAATCCGAAAGTTCAAAGGTAATACTTTCAGTTTTAAAACAGACACAATACCTGGCGAATGTACCCAGGATTAATTCGTATTAAAGCTGTTTTTTATAGCGAGATTATAAAAAGTTTTAGAAAA
Organism: Bacteroidales bacterium; assembly: GCA_007131245.1. GTDB lineage: Bacteria > Bacteroidota > Bacteroidia > Bacteroidales > UBA7960 > SKVR01. The sequence continues at coordinate 5,462 of SLQX01000280.1, read as the reverse complement.
CACAAAGTTCAAACGAATTCCTGCAGCCATTACTAATTAGTTTACTTTCATCGTAGACATCCAAAAATTTTATTGATAATTTTGCTGCTTAAACATGTGGAAAGCTATGAAACAAATCTTTATCAATGATATTGCCTTCAAGTTAAAAAAAGGGAAGCCCGGTTCAGGGAAGAGGTCTATCCATTTTGATGAATTAAAAGAACAACATCTTGAACAATTTGTTGCCAACACAAAAAGTTTGACACCCGGGGAGAGTGTAATTATTTGGGGAGAAAAGCCCATCATCATCAGAGAGTACTTTATCAAAAACCTACATTACCTGGAAGCTGGGGGTGGACTGGTGATTAACCCAAAAGGGGAGATTCTTTTTATTAAACGCCTGGGCAAATGGGACCTTCCCAAAGGTAAACCTGAGAATGGAGAGAACATCCGGCAAACCGCCATAAGAGAAGTTAAAGAGGAGTGCAGTGTTTCAAAACTTGAGATTATTGCACCCCTTCCGTCCACTTTTCATATTTACCCATTGGTTCAGGGCAAATACGCCATTAAGCAAAGCTACTGGTTTGTAATGTATTCCAATGAATGGGAAAATATCAAAGCACAAACCGAGGAGGATATAACAGAGGTGAAATGGCTGCAAAGACCTATACCCAGGAACATTTTGGAAGGTGCATTTTTATCCATACGATGGCTTTTGACCTATTACCAGAAAAATTACTGACCCCTGTTTCTCCGCTCTTCCTCAAATAAAAGCCACCTGAAAAATGTTACCAGGTTTTCGCCAGGCCCCCTGGCGGGGTAACTAATGATTTTCCCCTGGCGATCAATTAAAACATACGTGGGTAAATTTCTCACCCTGTATGCATCCAACAGTTTAAAATTACCATCAAAGTGCAGGTTTTTCCAGGGATATTGTTGGTTTTCTATAAAGGCATCGTAAATACTTTTATGGCGGTCAGTAGAAACCTGGATAAAGGTAAAGTCGTTTTTAAATTCAGGATAAATCTCATCCAGGGCAACAAAATCGCGTAAACACGTTTCACACCAGGCTGCCCAGAACCCTAAATATACATATTTACCCTGAAAATCATCAGGGATTTTAACCTCTTGGTTATCTGCATCTTTCAATACAATAGCAGGTGCTTCAGATCTTTGCTTCAGATATTTTTTTTGATGCAGAATATTACTTGCCAAATTGCGGTGTGGAGGAAATTTACTATACTGGCTGGCATAGGCAAGGATTTGTTCCACATTGGAACGGCGGTAATCGGGATCTCCATGCATATCCTTTAAAGCCTTTAGCATGACAAGCTCCCGGATTACCTCGTTTCTTAAAACAGTGTCCTTTCCCAGGGTATCCATGAGGGCATGGTAATTGCCAACTCTGTTTACGGTATGTTCCAAATCATGCTTAGAAATCTGGCGGCTTCCGGCAAAAATATAGGTATCGAATACCGTATTGAAAAAATTCATGTACTGGGTATTGTGATAAAGCACCGGCTGATTAAGAATGTACTTTCTCGTCATGTTTTCGAAGTTATCCAGATTGGCAACCCGATAATAGTAGGCAAATTTATACCTGTAATAATCCTGAAAGTACTCGTTTTCAACATCTCCAAATAAAGAATCCGTTAAAAGTCTGAAGTCTTCTAATGCTTTCCTGTTCCGGCTACGATGAATAGCTGCAAAGTTATTCATCAAGAAATCATGAAAAACATCTTCAAGCTTTTCAATATGGTAATCAAGAGATGGTACAGGCTTTATCACATCAAATGAGAAGTACCAGGGATCAAGATAAGGGTTCCTGCTATCATCCAATGATGAAAAATCCACAGGTTCAAATTCAAGGTGATAGATTTTTCCGGGCTCAAGAAAAATCCCCATGCGGGCATGATCAATACGGAAAAAGAAATAACCAGCTTGGTAGGTATTGAAAGATAATTCAAATTCTCCTTGCTGATCAATGGTTGCAACAGCAATCTCTTTTTCTCTGTAGGTAATCTGATCATGATATTGCATCAACCGGATAACTTGTCCTTCAGCCCCGGGGAATGTTCCATTCATGCGAATCTCAAAATTACCCGCACTTGTTACAATTGAAGCCAACAACAACAATGCTATTAAAGTACCCTTCATATATTTGCTAAAGAATTTGACTGACTTTTTTTGAAACGTAAAACCTGTAGGATTATTACTCCTTTTATGTCCCCAGTTGGCAAGCATAAAATGAATAGTTTATGTAATCTGCTATAAAGTGCCAACAAACATTGCATATTTACAACATTTGCAAATTTTGAAGAAAAGAATACTTCTTTTTATTTACACCCAAAAACAGCACCGGAACTTTTGGCAAAGGTGTGTATATTTAAAACTTAACTTCTTCGGGTACAAAAGGGGTAATGTCGCCATTATGCCTTATAATATCGCGCACAATGGATGAGGTAAGAGCTGTATGTTCGGGAGTGGTCAATAAAAATATGGTTTCAATTGAGGGATACATTTTTTTATTTACCTGTCCAATACTTCTCTCAAATTCAAAATCGGCAGAGGTCCGTAACCCACGCAAAATGAATCCTGCATTTTTTTGTTTGCAGTATTCTACGGTAAGCCCGGTATAGGAATCAACCTCCACCGAAGGGTGTTTTGCAAAAACATCTTTCAACCACTGTAACCTTTTTTCTACCGGGAAAAAACCAGGTTTTTCAGCATTGACTCCTATGGCGACAATAATTTTATCAAACAGAGGAATAGCCCGGGTTATAATGGTTTCATGCCCTTTGGTGATTGGGTCAAACGATCCTGGGAAAACTGCTATTCTTTCCATAACGATGTCATTGGTTTTAAGTAAATTAAAAGCGGGTCAATGGTCAGGCATCCACTCATACAAATCGTATTGCCGGGCATTCATTCCCAGCTTCTGGTAAACACGTTGTGCTGCGACATTCGTTTTATCAACATATAACCGAATACCCACAAGCTGAGAATTATGGTTTACTTCGCTTTGCAAGAAACGGTACAATTGTGTGTACACCCCCTGCCCCCTGAATTTTGGTTGAACAAAAACGGAATGTATCCACAAAACATTTCCGTTTCTCCAATCGCTCCATTCAAACAATACCAAAAGTGAAGCAATCACCTCCCCTTGCCGTTTTGCTAAATAATAACGACCTGTATCAGGATAATCAAACACATGCTCCACCCCTTTATAAACAGTATCCCTGTCAAGAATTTTGTTTTCAGTTTCCCGGGCCATTTCCAGCTGAAACTCAACTATAATAGGTAGGTGCTTTTTTTCCGCAACAAAAATTTCAATCATGGGCTTCTGGATTTACAAAAATGCTGAAATGAACTTTCCCATAACGCCTGACTTCTTTAAAAAACTCATGAGATGAAAAATCAATGTCAGCGCCATGCTCAACCACAAGCCAGGCACCTGGTTTTAAAATACGGGCATCAAAAACTTTTTGGGGAATTTGTGCAATATGGTCAAAGTTATATGGAGGGTCAGCAAAAACAAGATCAAAGTCAGCTTTACAGATGCTTAAAAAATGAAAAGCTTCCGCCCTGACAGCTCTTAAAGTGTCAAAGCCAAGCAGGGAAGTAGTTTTCCTGATAAATTGAACACAGTTGTTATTGATATCCACTGCAATTATTTCACGTGCTTCCCTTGATGCAAACTCATAGGAAATGTTTCCCGTACCGGCATATAAGTCCAGCACATTCATCTCTTCAAAGTCGAAATAATTGTTGAGAATATTAAACAGTGCCTCCTTACTCATATCGGTGGTTGGCCTTACCGGAAGGTTTGCCGGTGCAATAATTTGTTTCCTTTGGTTTTTACCACCAATTATCCGCATGCGTTCATGTTTAAAAGGTTATAAAAATAGTGATGCGGGATGTTTTCAAAGCTTTCACTAAACTTGTACAAATCAGAACGTGGACCAAAAGTGACCGATTTTACGTACAACCTGATTTTTTTGTAAAACTCACTTTCGATGCTTACCTCACCATAGATAAGTGTATCCAGCTCTTCTGCCTGAAATCCAAGCTGTTCCAGGGCAAAAAAGAGGTAGTAAAACAAGTCATCCCAGGTTTGATAACTGAAAGAGTTAAAAAAACTAAGGTTTTCATTTTCAAAAACCAAAATTTCGAAATGGTCGTGCTGCACATGCAATACCAGTTGTGGTTTGAGCCGGCCATATTTAACCATATACAAAAGATTCTCAATCAGGCATGAAGAAATGTGCCTTATGCGACACCCGGGAAACAGGTAATTGACCTTTTGAAGTAACACCTTTGGAAAGGGATAAACAGCATAAGCCATCAGGTTGTTGAGTTTGTCAACCTTCACTTCAAAATTGTGTTCCGGGTACATGTTGAAATTAAAAAAATGCTCCTTTTCTGAATAGGAAAAAAGCTCAACAGGCACGAAAGTTACTTTTTGACTAACAAATGAAAAACTGATACGCTGGTAATTTTCGGTAAGTTCTTTCCTTTGCTTCACAAACTGTTCGAGAACCTGTGCCTGGTGATCATAATCCAGATCGGGTTGAAGAACAAAAGACTTCAGGTGATTGTAGCGGAACTTGTCAGTGTCCAGCACACAATAAGAAAATCCACCGGGCGAAAGCTCGATGGATAAAAAATTTTTTCCTGAATCTCTTAATTCGCTTTCCGTATCATCAATACTAAAAAGCTCCCGAACAGGATACAACATTCTTTTAAATATTAATATAATTTATTCCCAGTTTCCGTCAATAGAGGCCTGCTGCATAGTGCCTACACGCAATCCCTCTTCCGTATCCCTGGTGTGGTAAACTCTCCAGCGGTGAACACCTTTCATATAGTCAGGAGGTAAGGCATATGCCTCGAAAACAGGGAGCTCAGTAAGTCCTCGTTCAATTTTTCCTGCATCCATAGTAAAGCGCTCGCCTCCACTGTATGGGATATAAGGTAGCGAATCCATCGGATACCCTCCTCTTCTTTTCAGCGAGTCAGCAGCTTTTACCCAAAGGGTATCACGCTCAACCAGGCCCAACTCAACAGCTTCCGTTTCCGTAAGGGTGTCGGGTACGCTACCAATAGCACGTATTACAGGCAGTGAGTCATTCCTGACAAATTCAACCAGCGAGTCCAAATCACTATTAAAGCGGTTATACCTTGAGCGATGCGCTCTTTGTACGTCGCGGATGTCTTTCAACTGATCGATCACTCTACCTTCTCTCTCAGCTACTTCCTGGTTAAATCGTACAGGCTCCATTATACTATCGTAAATAAAATATCCTAATACCACAATTACGATGGCCAAAACAATTTGAATAATAGTTTTCATTCGATAATAATTTTATTAAATAAAAGAATAAGTTAATACCCGATTTTTCCTGACAACACTAAAAATCCAAGGGCTCAGAATATAATACTGGATATCAAAAGAGCAATCAATGGGAAATAACGCTTATAAT
>SLQX01000276.1 GCA_007131245.1 Bacteroidales bacterium | reverse complement strand
CGGGTAATGTCGTACAACCCTTCACGGGCATGGGTGCGTATGGTAAGTACTTTTTGCATAGCCTTTCAAAGGTATTAAATCTTTAGGATAAATAGATGACTGTTACGAAGTGCTTCGGTCTGAGATACATGATAAAAATACCAAAACGTACATTTTCGCACACAGGTGTTCGGTTTTATACAGGTTTATGAATGTTTTTCCTTCTTTTAAAAATGTGTAAGAGGCATATAACCAATGCTATATATTATTTGGCATGATGTTCGTTAATCATCCTTTATAACTTTGTCAACCAGACCTTCTATCTATTATAAACCAATTAAAAAAAACATGTTGTTAGCTCTGTTTTTATTGTTAAGCCTAGTTGTTTCTTATTTTGCAGGCAGTTAGGCTTGTGTAAAACAAAATGGCTGTCGTGTTTAATACGCCCTGTAGGGTAAGAAAAACATCAAATTAAAGCAAAACCAAAAAAGTGTAATACAGATGAGTTGGTTCATTGATTATAAAATTGCCTTTCGCCGTTTGACCAAAGAGAAAAAATACTCTTTGATTAATGTGGGCGGGCTGGCAATTGGAATGGCAGCAGCATTGCTGATTCTGCTTTATGTTCAGTTTGAACTGAGTTATGATCGTTATCATGAGAATCACCAGCAAATTTACCGCATAGGTATGGATGCCACCTTTTCTGGTGAAAGGGTGCAGATGGCTATCAACTCGGTTTCCATTGGTCCCTTGATGGTGGATCAAATGCACGAGTTTACCAGCTTCACAAGAATTTTCCCGGTGAATTTCTTTTTCAATAACCTGATATACAGGTATGAAGATAAGCAGTTTGCCGAGGATGGTGTCCTGGCTGCTGATTCCACCTTTTTTGAATTTTTTGAATTTGACTTTATTCATGGCAACGCCCGGGAAGCGCTCACTGAACCCTATTCTGTGGTGATGACGGAAAGTATGGCAAAGCGGTATTTCGGCACCCATCACCCTTACGGCGAAATGATAGAACTGGAGGGGGCTGGCACATTCCGTGTTACAGCTGTTGTGAGTGATCCTCCTGCCAACAGCCATATCCAATTTGATGGACTGATCTCCATGTCCTCTCTGTACCATTTTGATCAGTTGTTTCAGCAGGGCTTTGCCCAGGGAGTCACCTGGAGGGTATTGGAGGAGTCGGCCGGAAGCAGAATTGTATGGGTATATCTGAAAAGCAAGCCTGGGTTTGACCCCCAAGAGTTTGCTGAAAGCAGATGGCCTGAGTTTGCCCAGGCTCATATAGACGATATAAGCTTTTTTGATAAACTGGAACCCATTTTTCAGCCCATTGCCGACATTCACCTTACCTCCAAACTGGAATATGAGATGACCACAGAATCAGGTGTCGTGACGATGATGAGCCCTGATCTCATAAGGATTTTCATTGCTATTGCGGGGTTTTTACTGGTGCTTGCCTCAATCAATTATGCTAACATAACCATCAGCCAGTTTAATCGGCGAAGCAAAGAGGTGGGCGTCAAAAAAGTTATGGGTGCCCAAAACCCTGACCTGGTGCGACAGTTTTTCACCGAATCCATTGTTTTTACTTTACTGGCATTAGTGTTTGCCCTGGTTCTGGTGGAAATATTTCTACCTTCGGTCAACAATTTGCTGGGCGTAGAACTTACCACAAATATTTTTTTAAACCCAAGGGTTATGGTCACTATCATTGCTGTGGCCCTTTTTGTTGGGGTGGTTTCAGGAATCTATCCCGCCGTGTATTTTTCATCCTTCACTCCACTAAAAATTTTGCAGTACCGGTTTAAGGCTAACCGCCACTCGCTGAAAAAAATCCTTATCATTGTTCAGTTTACCATATCGGTATTTATGATAATTGCTACGGTGGTGGTTTCCAGGCAGCTTTCATATCTTACCAGTAAAGACCTGGGGTTTGACCATGACCGGGTAGTGGTGGTTGAGCTCAAAGATGAAACAAGCAGAATGCAGGGCCGGGTTTTACAAAATGAGTTGTTGAGCAGCCCGTATATTGAGGATGCAGCCCTTTCCAACACATACCCCTCCCGGCTAACCATATTCAATTCGATGGAAGTGGAGCATACTACCGGTACCATCTCACTCTCGGCCAATGTGGCACAGGTGAGTCCTGATTATTTGGATTTTATGAGTATGGAGATGAAGGAAGGGCGGTTTTTTAGCTATGATTACCCCTCCGATTTTCACGAGGCTGTGGTTATCAATGAAGCTGCACAGAAGAGTTTTGGATGGGAAGATCCCATCGGGAAAAGTGTTTCCATGGGACTTCATTGGCCTGATGGCACTCGTTCTGACAACCGGAGAGTGATAGGTGTTGTAAAAGACTTTCATTTTGCATCCCTGGGTAAGCCCATTGAACCCCTGGTATGGTATCCCATGAGAGATCAGGGACAATTTCTTAATGTTAGGCTCAGTAATCACGACTACCTTAAAGGCTTGTCTGCCATCGAAAACACCTGGAATGAAGTGCGACCCAACTACCCGCTGGAGCGTAACTTCTTATCGGGTGTCATTGCGAGCATGTACCAGTCACAAAAAGTTTTGAGCATCTTTTTTGCTGTATTTGCCTGGGTATGTATCATTATTGCATTCCTGGGGCTGTTTGGGCTGGCAGCTTATTCTGTGGAGCAGCGAACCCGTGAAATAGGCATCCGTAAAGTTTTGGGGGCAAGGCTTTTCAATATTATTGGTATTCTGGGCCGCGAGTTTACCTGGCTAATTGTTATTGCCGTGATTATTGCCTGCAGCCTGGCCTGGTATTTTATGACCTATTGGCTTAGCAGTTTTGCATACCACACACATATGGGGTTGATGCCCTATGTGGCGGGAGTGTTAACTGCATTTGCCACAGCTTTCATTGCAGTCACGGTACATGCCCTGAGAGCCTCCTCCGGTAATCTTACCCGGGCATTGCAATACGAATAGTGTGGCATAATTCATCTATTTCTCCGTTTTAGCAGGTTGGATTTCTTTTTCACCCTGCTTTTTTTATGCGCAGAACCCCCAGGTGTTTGCTTAACTGTCCATTTCCGGGTAAAAGCATCTGCCGGTATTATGGGTAGCATAGATAACCGGTGCATTTGCAGATGTTTGAGTGCTATGTGAAGCGATGATTCTTAAACCGAATGCATCAACTTTTAAATGAATAAAAATAAAAACCAAAAGAAATCCTATCTTTGAGTAAACCGAAACCTTTCCCTTATGGCAAAAGCGAATAAGTTTGGCGCCCTTAGCGGCGTGTTTACCCCTTCTATCCTTACCATCCTGGGGGTTATTATGTACCTGCGACTTCCCTGGATTGTGGGCCAGGCAGGATTGTGGGCCACAATCGGGATCATACTTGTTGCACATATCATTTCTTTTACCACCAGCTTAAGCGTATCTTCCATCGCAACAGATAAAAAAGTGGAGACGGGGGGGAGCTATTATATTATATCACGCACACTGGGTTTGCCCATAGGTGGTACATTGGGATTGGCACTTTTTGTTGGACTTTCTTTCAGTATCAGTTTATACCTGATTGGTTTTGCGGAGGTGTTTTTGGGATATTCGGGATTTGAAGTTACCATCAACAATATTCGTATTACCGGTTCTATTGTGTTGCTTTTGCTTACCATTCTTACTTTTATCAGTACGTCTTTAGCCATCAAAAGCCAGTATCTGATTTTGACAGCATTGGTGTTGTCCCTGGGATCGATTTTTTTTGGCAGTTACGAGTATGATTATTCGCAGCCGCTAATTGCCCCCATGCGCGACTCACTGCCATGGATTGCTCTGTTTGCTATATTTTTTCCTGCCGTAACAGGTTTTGAGGCCGGAGTGTCCATGTCAGGAGACCTGAAAGATCCACGCAAAAACATTCCTGCCGGCACCATTGGTGCTGTATTGACCGGACTGCTGGTCTACCTGGGGTTGGCTTTCTTCTTTGCTTATGGCGTAAGCAGGCAGGCTCTTGTTAATGACCCTTCGGTGCTTTTCAATATAGCCTGGGTGCCTCAACTGGTTCTGGCAGGAATTCTTGGTGCTACCCTTTCTTCAGCTTTGGGAAGTATTTTAGGAGCACCGCGAATACTGCAGGCTACGGCCATTGACAAAATTACACCCTCATTCCTTGCCAAAGGTTTCGGCGCCTCCAATGAACCCCGTAACGCACTATTGTTCACGTTTTTTATTGCCCTTTCGGGAATCCTCATTGGCGAGCTGAATGTCATTGCACGTATTGTTACCATCTTTTTTATAATCACCTATGGTTTTTTAAATATTACCTACGCCATTGAAAGCTGGGCAGGAACCGACTTTCGCCCCACCTTCAAGATTCCCGGTGTTATCAGTATCATTGGAGCACTGGCATGTATCATTGTTATGATTCAGCTGGATGTGATTGCCATGATTGGCGCATCACTTGTGCTTGCCGGGCTGTTCCTGTTTTTGAAACGCCGGGAACTAACCCTCCAAACCGGTGATACATGGAACAGTGTATGGTCTTCGCTTGTAAAAACAGGATTGGGTAAACTTACGCGTAGCAATCTTAAACCCCGCAACTGGCGACCCAACATCATTCTGTTTAGTGGAGGAGCCAAACAACGGCCCTATCTCATAGAAACCGGGAAAGCCCTGGTGGGCAAACTGGGTATTTTTACAAACTTTGATCTTGTGGAAAGCAAGGAAGAAAGGACACTCTTCAGCAAAAACAAGCAGATTGTATCGGATGAAGCCAATGATGGCAACGGGGTTTTTACACGGCGGCATGTTTGTAGAGATATTTATGAAGGGATTGAATCCATTGCCAAAATTTATGGATTTTCCGGCTTTGAACCCAACACTGTGTTGATGGGGTGGCCGCGTAAAAGCAAAAAGCCGGAGAAGTTTCTTCAGTTGGTAAAAACCCTTGGCAAACTGGATTATAACAAGGTTTTCCTGCATTATGACAAAGCTTTTGGTTTTGGGCAAAAAAGACAAATAGATGTATGGTGGAGTGGGGCAGGACGTAACCTCAGCTTCGTTCTTGCATTGTTGCGTTTTGTGTCTTCCTCTCATGAATGGCGCACTGCCCGTCTCAGAATTTTAATGGTTAGTGAGGACAGCAGTCTGAGCGAAAAATACCATGAGTTGCTTGAGCAGGTTCTGGATAACAACCGTATTCGTGCAAGGGTAGAAATCATCAACAATAGTGTGGAAAAACTCCCCCTTACTGAAATCATGCGGTCACACTCCATTGAGACAGACTTGTCAATTGTTGAAACGGACAGCAGCCAGGAAGACTTCCTGGAGGCAACCAACCTCATGCTTGACAGCCTGCCAACCTCTCTGGTCGTTGAAGCCTCCTCCTCTTTTGATGAAATTGCCATCATCAGCAAAACGGTGGATGACAAAATTCCTGCTGACCAAGAAAGCGAAAAACCCACATTTCAGGTTGTGAGTCAACTGCAGCTCACTGATCGTGAAATTGTTGCCAACGAAATTTATAACGTAGCCCAGAAACTTGAACAAATAACCGCCAGGTATTACCGGCAGTGCTTTGAATCCATACTTGCCAAAAACAGCATCTATCAGGAAGATTTGATGGCTCTGGTGAATAAAACTTCTGAGCACCTTTATTCTGCAAGCAAAACCCATAGTGAGACTGAGATGCGGGGAGCATTTCTTAAGATTCTCAACGACTTTTCTTTTCAGTCGCAGAAGTTGCTCAAAAGCATCAAGCAGGATCTTCTGGTGCATCACAAACAAACCCTGGAAACTCAAACCCAGCGCTATCATGATGAATTGGAAAAAGCCATCAGAGAGCTGCCACCACATATCAGGGTGAAATACAACTGGAAAGAGTTTAAGCTGTTGAAAGCCGACTCGTTTATTACGGGTGTTTTTAAATTATGGAAGCTCCTGGCAGCACGCCTTACGGGACGTCCTGCTACCTACAGGATTAATGTAAGTCGTGCAGCGCGCTATTACTTGTATCATAAAAGGATTGTTCAACTTAACAGGGTTCTCAAAGAATTTGCTTTCCACGCTTTTGAAGAGATTATCAATCTGCGTAAGGTTCTGGCACAATTAAATGAGTTGATTGAAAAAGGGAAAAGCGGCAAAGCCTCGCAGCAAAAGCTAAGCAATATCTTCCAAATGGAAAAAGAGCGTTTTGAGGCAAGATTATCTCTACAACAGGATCGAAATACCCAATTTTATTATCAGCTGGGGACCAACCTGGAGAAGGAGCTTTTGTTTGACTTGCAAAACTTTAGCCATTTGCTGGGCAGACCTGGCTCCAACTTTTTGAGCAAAAGTTTCCCCAAAGCCAGTAATAATGACAAGCAACTGGTGGAAGACCTTTGGGGTTTTGCTCAAACCTGGTATACCAACACCCATTTGTTTGTCAATAAGATATACCTTGATTTTTTGTTGCAATCACTTAAGAACCGCATTGAAGCCAAGATAAGAAAGTCACACTTTGATTTGCACACACTGGTGGCTGCTTCACTGCTTGAGCCCCTGAGTAAAGCTGTACAACAGCTTAAGGATTTCGCTGAAAACGGGAATGTTGGTGAAAAACTGGATAAGGAGCGTTTTAAGCCTGTAGTAGTTGAAAATCATTACCGTAAACTGTTTGAAGAAATTAATGCATTGTTTGCGGAGCTGCCGGTGGTTTTGTCCATTGGTGGTGAAGATTTATCCCGCAACCTGGAAGAAGGTGTTTTTGCAGAAGCAACAGAAGTGGTTGTGAGTGTGCGAAAAACAGTGGAGTTTTCTATTGCAGCAGAGCTTATCGACTATGCCAAAAAACAAGGGATGGAGGCTTCGGTAGCTTTGGCAAAAACTGTGAACTCCATTAAAGATCTTGTGCGGTTGATCAATTTCAACTTTTACGATGAAAGTGATAACCACAGGCAGGATATGCTACAACAGCAACAACTTGCTCTTGATTTTGTGCAAAAGCTGAACCTGGAGGCGGATAGTATTGCCTCCACCATTCAAAACTTTGAAGCATCCTTTGATGCGGGCCTGAAAAATACTTTTGCCCCCCTATCCTCAAGCATTATTGCTAAAACAAGTGGGAGCATTGAAAAAAAGTTCAGGGTTTCTGAAAGTCGCAAAATCAGGGAGCGGATTACCAGGTGGAGGAACAAGATGGCTGAAAATCTTCAGGAGCAGTTTGTTAAATTGGTGTACTCCAAAAGTGAAGGAGTATTATGGATGGGGCGCCTGGATAAATCTGATGTGCAGGAAGAGCTGAACAACGAGGATGTGTATGCCTATCTGGATCAGTTCGCTCCCCGGCGGCAAACCCTGGAGCAACTTCCTTTTTATTACAACAAACTTTTCTCTGGCCAGTCAGGGATTGGTGAAGATTTTTGGGTGGGCATGGAGGATGAAGTTTCCAGGGCAAAAACGGCCCTGCATAGGTTCACCAATGGCAGGGCCGGTTGTTTGTTGGTTTCCGGAGGCCGTAATTCCGGAAAGACCAGCTTGTCAAAATATGTAGTGCGAAACTACTTTATGCCCGGCCAGGTTCATGTCATTAGGGCACCCAGAGAGTGTAATGCCAACCTGCTTTTATTTGAGCAGTCCTTGCTGAAAGCCATTGGTTCGGGCCGAAAAGATATTGAGACAGCGCTCCATGCTTTGCCGGAACCCGCTGTATTTATTATTAACGATCTGGAACTTTGGTGGGAAAGAAAAGAAGGAGGAACAGTGGTTATAGAAAGACTTTTGTACCTTGTGAAACAGTTTCCGGGTAAGGTTCTGTTTGTTGTTAATATCAACTCATGGGCCCTGGAGTTGCTAAACCAGCTTGCCGGCCTGCAAAGCTGGTCGCTGGGGCATGTGGTGTGCAGCGGTTTTGATGCCAAGGAGTTACATGACCTGGTTATGACAAGACACCAGGCCGGGGGAATGAAGTTTATTCTTAACAAAAAGCATGAAAATGATTTTTCGGCATGGGATTTTGCCCGACTATTTAATCGCCTTTTCGACCTAAGTCGTGGTAACCCGGGCGTGGCTATTAATCTGTGGTTGGCTTCCATCAGGAAGATAAGCGGTAAAACCCTGTATATGGTTAAGCCTCAGCGCAGCAGTACTGCTTTCCTGGATAAACTTAACCGCGATCAGGTGTTTATCCTGTTGCAGTTTGTTTACCATATACGGCTTTCTGCAGGTAAAATGGCTGAAATCATTCAGGGTGAAGAGGAGGTTACACGGAACGAGCTGCTAAACCTTTGGCAATCAGGAATCCTGGTGGAGAAGTTTCCCGGAATATATGCCATCAACCCCGTTTTGCATGAACCCATTATCAACAAGATCACGTCTATGAAATTGCTGTGACCAAAGTATTGGGTAGGACTAAAAATGTTCATCCACCCCCATTTTTAATTGTTCAAACCCTTTTTTCAGGGGTTGCTGCTATTGGATGAAAAATGGTTGGGAATTAGATTTTTTTCAGCTAAGACCATTTTCTACCGCAAAATTTACCAAAGAAGCAAGGTTTTTCAACCCCAGTTTTCTGAGGATGTTCTTGCGGTGGTTGTTAATTGTGTGAAAACTCAGCTTAAATGTTTCGGCAACTTCTCTGGTTTTATAGCCATTGGCGAAGTATCTGAGGATTTGTTTTTCTCTTTTGGTGAGTCTATTTATGGATCCACCATTGGTTTGTTGGATTTTTTCCCGGGATAAAGTCTTAAGGTTTTTGCAGTATGTAAACTGGTTTGTAATGTCGATGGCAACGCCAGTGATTTCAATTACTTTGTTGTCAGCATTTTTTCTAAAGATATTGGCTGTTGTGCAAAGCCAACGGTAACTTTGGCTGGCATCGCGAAACCTAAGAATGGCAGTGAAACTTCCGCTATCACGGTTGCTGAAAAATGCACGCATCTCATTCAGGGCATCCCGATCTTCAGGGTGATATGTGTTTATCAACTCTTCTTCAGGAATGTTATCTTCTGGTTTGGGGTATCCCAGTAGTTGTTTGAACGAATCGTTGACCCAAAGCATCCTGAAGTTGGTCAGATCAAAAACAAATATAATCGCATTGATTTTGGAGAACATTTTGTCATAAAAAAGCAGCTTTTTCTTTTGTGCCAGATTTTCTAACGATGAACTTTTTCTCCCGGGGTTTTGGATGGTCGAACGCTCCATGCTTAGCAGGGTTTAAAATTGCAGTAAATCTGTTTTGTTCAGTGTGGTTTATGGTGTATGTAAACCATCAATATATACAATCTAAAAGCCATTCAAATCAAACTTCAGAATTTTGGGAGGTGTGACTGAAGAATGCATGCGAAATCCGTTAGAAGTTACCGATTGCCAAAGTTTTAATGACCCATAAGCAATGTTTACAGTTGTTAAAAGCTAGATAGAATTTAGCTCATGGCGTCTTAAGGCATTTCAAGTATATATATGCTTAATTTAGAGCAACGTGTCGCTAAAATACAAAAAAAACCCAAGTAAAAGCCCAAAGATTCAAATAAAGGTATTATTTTGACATCGTTTTTTTAAAATGTGCTTTCCCTCTGCTGTGTAACGAAGGTTTTAACCAACATGGAAAACCCGGAAAGAAATATAATCAGCTCTATGCAACGATCCTTCTGCCCGGGTAAAAATTTATACCCAAAAGTTGAAAAAGTTCCAGTAGTGCATTTGAAAATAAAACAGTACCATCACTAAAAACCCCAGGAAATGCCAAAGGGTTGATGCTATGGGCTGGCGCATCCATATTCCTTGTTGCATCCAAAAAACAACGGATATAACAAAAAGCAGCAGCGAGATCAACGGCAAAATCATAATGAATCGTAACCCCTGGGGTTTTTCAAAAATGAGGTTTTCGATGTTGCTAAATGTTGACCAGAAAAGAATAAAAAACAAGAATAGGAAAAGGGCTGATACGAGCAGCCACCATCGAAAGTTTTGTTTACTTCTTTTACTACCCCTGAAGAAAGATATTATGGGAGAAATCGTGTTTTTCAGGCAGAGAAGTAAAACTGCGATGAGCAGTGTTATGTTAAAACCCAGGCTTTCCCTGAAAGAGACTTTTTCAAAAACCCTGGCCGGAATGTTTGAATGAATGACCTGGTTTATTCTTCCCCTTTCATTGCGTTCAAATATCAGTTTTTTATGTCCCGAGACAAACATGTCTTCTTTGTCCGAAGGTTTGAAAAGTTCAGGCCTGACACCTGCATCCTCCACAAGTAAACCCTCTGGTGTTACGGATATATTAATTGTTTGCAGGCTGGTAAATATTTTCAGGTAGCTGCTTTCAGTCCTGCGCGAAGAGCGATAGCTGCCGGTATAGTGATTGAGGCCGTTAACCCTGTTGTAGCTTTTGGGTTCCTTTTGGTTGCCATTGAGATAGTCCAGGATCAGTAAAAAAGCTTTGCGGTAGTTGAAATTTGTTTCGCCCGTGTTCATCGACAGGAAAATGCCGGTTTGCATTTGAGGGATGAGCACAAATGCTGAATGGAACAAGTAAGTGTCGCCACCATGCCAGAAAATTTCTTTGTCATCGTAAGTAAGTCTCAGGAACCCGTAGCCCATGCCTGATGATTCGGGATGGGGGGTGTGCAGCAGACTTAGCATCCGGCGGAGTGTTTCCCTCTGCAGAATGTTGTCACCCTGGTCTGTTGATGTATCTTGCTCTCCGGGTTCATCCCCGGGGGGTGGCAAAAGGGCTTTCATGAATTTGAGCATATCCGATGCTGACGAAACAGCAGATCCTGCGGGTGCCGGGAGGACATATTCATCAAAAGGGCTTTGAAAACGGCCGTTTGAAAAAACATATCCTTTGCTTCGGGCTTCGCTAATGGCGTAGGATGCAGGTTGGCGGAAAGTGGTTTGGTGCATTTCCAACGGTTCAAGAATGTTTTGTTCTACGTAATCGTAGAAGTCAATACCGCTGATTTGCTCTACAGTAAATGCAGCAAGCACGCTCCCGTAATTTGAATAAGCCGGAGTGGTACCCGGGCTATAAATTTGTTGGGGCAGGTTTTCCTGCAGGTAAGTTTCCAGATCTGGCAGGTTATCATAGTCCTTTGAAAACAAATGGTAATGATCCTCAAAACCCGGGGTGTGAGTCATCAAATGCCTCATGGTAACCGGTTCATAATGCTGAGGCAGTTGAAATCCGGACAAGTATTTGTTGACGGGCTCGTTTATGTCCAACTCCCCCTGTTCCACCAGTTGCATCACTGCAACCCAGATAAAAAGCTTGCTGACAGATCCCAGCATAAAGCCCGTATTTTCATTTACTTTTTGGGAGGTTGCAACGTGAGAATATCCCCATGACTTTGTCAATTCCAGGGTGTCTGCTGTGTATATAGAAAATGTAAGACCAGCAATTTGATGTTCTTTTATCTGACTCCGGAACAGACCTTCCAGAAAATCTTGTGTGTTTCTTTGACTGAATGAAGCAGTAGTACAAGCAAAAAAAAGAACAATGCATGCCAGTCGCCTGAAAAAAAGTGTTTGGTAAAGCATGTCCATGCTGTTTGAGGTTTTATTAAAAGAATATAGTTTTTTGGCAAGTAACAGTTTGTAAAATGTTTACGCAGACAATATGGAAAAGTTATAGATAATAGCCATTTTTTAACTAAAAGTAGCTATGGATTAAAAACCCAGGAGAAAATCATTTGAGAAAATTGGAGTTAATTTGATTTACAATGCCTAATTTTGTGGCCAAATCAAGGTTTTTTATATATGGCAAAAAAGACCCTCTTCAGGTTAGAGTTTGAGCCCGAATACCGGGTTCTGGGTGTTTTTTGCCGTGAAAAGGATTACAGGTTTGGGTGGTTGCTCAACAACAACCTTGGTTTTAACTTTGCAAGCACACCCGATTTTGCTTTTATCCCCTCAAAAAGTAATGAAGTTTACTATTATTCGGTTTACAGTTACAGAAAGGAAGAGCTAAGGCAAACCTTTTTTCTGGTGAATAATCATTCTCATATTGGCATGCCCATATTTAAAAAACCTCCCGGGTTAGATTTCCTGTTGCTGGTAAAAGCTGATGACAGCCGTTTTAACTTTACCGGACTGTTGAAAAACCTGCGGTCCATACCGCAGGTTACTGCTGCCTATATGCTTGATGATGTGTTGGGCTCTACAAAGGATACATTTTTGTATGACTTTGAAGTGTATGTAGCCCAGGAAATGAAGCTGTGAGATCTTACCAATCCTGATGGTTTGGCTAGCGCAATATATTGCTCTCTTTCCCAAACCACCTGGCACAAAAAGCGATAGACAACCATGCCAGCCCAATGAGTGATATCACCGTGATAAGGTAATGAGGTACGTGAATGGTGCCAGCTATGATCTCTTTGGTGGCCAGTGTGATGTTTACAATGGGAATAAGTGCTGTGATAAGATTGTATTCAATACCCGGTATCAAACCGATGGCTGCCGGTATGATAATCAAAAAGGTTAGCGGGGTAACAATACTCTGGGCTTCTTTGAAGGTTTTGGCATAAATGGTCAGGGGGATAAGCAATCCGGCAAAGAAAACCGACAGAGGAATGAGCATAATCATAAGCAATGCCACAAAACTTACCGTAAGAATGCTCATAACCACTGACATGAGAAAGTCGGGTAAGCCTGCAGAAACCTGGATGCCCACAAAAAGACCAAGAACTGCCAGCAATGCAGAAATCAACCCGGTCAACGCAATAACGGTCATCTTTCCCATGAGTATTTCCATCCGTGAAACCGGCGTGGTGAGCAGTGTTTCCAGTGTTTTTCGCTCCTTTTCTCCGGTAAAAAGGTCTATGGCTGGATACATGGCTCCTGTAAAACAGAAGATGATAAACAGGTAGGGTAAAAAGCCTCCGGCCAATTTGCCTATCATCTCCTGTCCGGTGGCAATGTTGATGGACTCCCGGTTAAACGGTTGAATAAACGTTTGGTCTAGCGCTCTCTCCTCCAGTCTTTGCTCAATCACTATCTGCTCATAGTCGTTCAGGTGTTTATCAATGCGCTCCTTGCCGGTAATACGTGCACCTGTAAAGTAGAGATCGATAGTGGTAGGTGTAACTTGCTCCAGCGATCTGGCAAATCCCCCGGGAATAAACAGACCGTACTGGATACTATCGGACCGCACCAGCTGCTCCAACTGATCTTCTTCCTCCACAACGATGATTTTTACCCGTTCCTGTTGTCCCAGGAACTCCTGCAGAGCGTTATCATCGTCATGGTTGACAATACCAATATGGATGGTTCTTTCCTGTTCACGCTCCATGACTGACATTTGCAGTCTGCTGGTGAGTATGAAAATTACGGGAAAAACAAGCACAGGTACCAGTATCATCATAATCATGGTCCTTTTGTCGCGCATGGTATCCAGTGCTTCTTTTTTTATGATGGTTATTGTGTTTTTCATTTTTTAAATTGTTTTGCGATGGTCAAACAAATATTTTGCATTTTATAAGACTGTAGTTTTATATTGCAGCTCCAGCCTCTCTCTGGTTTACCAGGTAAATAAACTCCTCGGTGAGGTTGGGTGTATGCATTTGCTTGCGGAAATTCTCCATCGTGTCGTTGTAAAGAATATCTCCTGCATGAATAATAGCCAGATCATCGCAAAGTAAATCCACTTCACTCATGATGTGAGAAGAAAAAATAACCGTTTTGTTCTGTTCTCGGCAATCGCGTATTAACTCAATAATGTTTTTGGCTGTAATAACATCCAAACCGGATGTGGGCTCATCAAAAACCACCACTTCGGGGTCATGAATCATGGTTCGCGTAATGCTGACTTTTTGTTTCATTCCGGTGGAGAGTTTTCCAATACGCTTGTCGGCAAACTCGTGCATGTTTAGCAAATCGAAAAGCCGGTTTTTACGCTCCTTAAGGGTTTGTTCATCCATCCCGTTTAATTGTCCGAAATAGGTAATCATTTCGTTGGGGGTTAACCTTTCATAAAGCCCTGTGGTACCTGTAAGAAACCCCATTTTGGCCCTTGCGGCGGCAGGGTTTTCGCTGACATCGATACCCGCTACTTTTACTGTGCCCGATGTGGCAGCCAGAATGGTAGCGATTATGCGCAAGGTGGTGGTTTTGCCTGCACCGTTGGGGCCGAGCAAACTGAATATGCGACCGGGCTTACACTCCAGGTTAATATGATTAAGCACCTTCAGATTTTTATCATTGACACCCATTTCATTCATCTGCTTTTTGTCCAGACGAAATTCCTTACATAAGTCAATTACTTCTATCATAGTAGTATTCTTAAAATATATTTTTTGTTCTCAATTTCCAGGAGAGTTTGTAAAGGCAACATTACACACATCGCAACAATCAGTCGTTTAAACAGGGGGGTAATTACATTTTGTTTTATTTTTCTTGTAAAAGGTTTTTTACTGGTTAAATTGGAAGGTATGGCCAGAAACTATAATATTACAGTTTTACGGATGCCCCAAAAAAAAGGCTTTTCACCCGAAATGGTGAAAAGCCTTTATCTATTAATCCACGGTAAAAGAAAGTGGGATTGTTAAAACAATCCACTGATATTACCATCGTTGTCAATATTGATTTTTTCTGCCGATGGGAGTGAGGGCAATCCAGGCATACGCATGATGGTACCTGCAATGGGCACCAGGAATCCTGCGCCGGCTGCCACTTCAAACTCCCTGATTTTTACGGTGAAGTCTGTGGGGCGCCCCAGTTTGTATTGGTCATCGGATAATGATTTTTGGGTTTTGGCTACACACACCGGGAGTTTGTCCAGGCCGATTTTTTCAAACATACTCATTTGTTGTTTGGCTTTTACCGTATACTCCACATGGTCAGCGCCATAAAGTTTGGTAGCGATGGTGTGAAGTTTCTTCTCAATGTCCCAGTTAAAGTCATAAAGGGGTTCGAAACATGTTTTACAGCTATCGGCGGCTTCTTTTACTTTCCTGGCAAGCTCAATGGTTCCGTCACCACCTTTTTCCCAGCCTTCGTTCAGTGCCACTTTTATCCCAAGCTTTTCACACCGCTTTTTCACTACTTCAATTTCCTCATCGGTATCAGTGGCAAATTTGTTGATGGCCACAACAGGTTCCAGGTTGAAATGCCTCATGTTTTCAATGTGTTTCTCCAGGTTGGGCAGCCCTTTCTCAACGGCATCTGCGTTAGGCTCCTTCAGTCCTGCGGCTTTTACTCCCCCATGGTATTTTAAGGCACGAATGGTGGCCACAATTACAGAAGCATTGGGTGTAAGTCCACCGTATTGGGATTTGATGTTAAGGAATTTTTCGGCACCCAGTTCAGATGCAAACCCGGCTTCTGTTACTACATAATCTGAGAGGGATAGCCCCATTTTTGTGGCTATGAGTGTGTTTGTTCCCTGGGCAATATTGGCAAAGGGGCCTCCATGGATAATGGCAGGGTTGCCTTCAATGGTTTGCACCAGGTTGGGCATGATGGCATATTTCATGAGTGCGGCCATGGCACCCTGTGCATTCAGGTCTCGTGCATAAACAGGTTCATCTTCAAAGGTATACCCTATAAGGATGTTGCCGAATTTTTCTTTCAAATCCTCCATGTCTTTGGCCAGGCAGAGTGCAGCCATTACTTCTGATGCTGCGGTAATATCAAAACCTGTTTCCCTGGGTATCCCTTGTTTGGGCCCTCCCATGCCTATAACAATGTTACGTAATGAACGTTCGTTCATATCCATCACCCTTTTCCATATGATTTTGCGGGGGTCGAGATTGAGGGTGTTTTTGCGGCTTTGTAAGTGGTTGTCAATAAGTGCCGACAAGAGGTTGTGTGCCTTTTCTACAGCCGCTAAATCACCCGTAAAATGCAGGTTGATGTCCTCCATGGGTAAAACCTGCGAGAAACCACCCCCTGCAGCACCTCCCTTGATGCCAAATACAGGTCCCAGAGAAGGCTCGCGCAACACTACGGTCGTCTTAACACCGATTTTGTTGAGACCCTCGGTGAGCCCAATACTGGTAGTCGTTTTTCCTTCACCGGCAGGTGTGGGTGTAATGGCTGTTACAAGAACCAGCTTTTTGTCTTTCTGCTTGCTTTCATCAAGTAACCTTAAGGGGAGCTTGGCCATGTGTTTCCCAATTTGGTACAGATCTTTTTCTTCAATGCCCAGTTTAGATGCAATCTCTGTTACGGGCTTCATCTTGGCTGATTTTGCAATTTCCAGGTCTGTTTTCATACTTTTCGTTTTTATATAAGTTGATATTTGTTGATTGAATAGGGTATGTTATTGCTAAGTTTGATTTCCCGGGTCAGGTGTAATGGCACATATTAAATCCCGGCAGTTTTTTTATGATTATATTTTCGTAAACATATGCAAATGGCTCGTGCTAGATGCTTATGGGTATAAAGTATAGATTGGTTTAAGGTATTGCTGGCTTCATCAGTAATTAATGGATTAAGCTGTACTGCAAATATAATATTTATAAAGTCAATGCCTACCCGGAAAAAAGGGTAGGGTACGTTGGTTATTTAAGTACAAACCATAAACCAGGGTGGTTTGTTTACCCTGATTTATCACCCGGTTAGATTTCTCAACTACTGGCAGCCTCAGAAACTTTTTGCAATAAGTAATGGGTGTGGTTTACAGTCGGGGCTGGAAAGTAAAGTCCCTGATGATGAGTTGTTGGGTTTTGTCTCCTTCCGGTTCAATGCCCCTGAACAGCCAGATGTTAAAAAAAAGTCGGAGACCATTGGGTACGGGGATGCTTGGGCCGGTATACTGCCACTGGGCGATGATTTTATCGTCGGGAGCCTCCGGGTAGTGGCCATGCCAGCTGCTAAAAATAACTTCATCAGGGCTCCACTTAACCCTGTGTGTGGTAAATGTGCCTGTAGTAAGCAACGGAAAGCGAAAATGGTTGCCCGGGTTGTCTGCCGGCTGTATTACATAGTTCCCAAACTGGTAGTTATTCTTATCACCCCACCGGCTAAACTCTATATCTATCTCGTTTTGCTCATCCCGATACAAAAATATACCTGCAACCACGTGGGGGTCATAATACATGGGTTCTGCTTCTATGAAAAATGTGAATGTGCCATAGCCAAACTCTTTTTGTGATATGACCTCCGTGGCATACCATTGATGGTTATCTTTAAGTGACAGGGTGAGATGCAGCCTTCCGGTTTCATCCACCCACACATCGCTGGTGTCATTTGACCAGAGGTTAGCACCGGGATTTCCGAAACCAGCCTTTACATCCCAAATATAACCGGCAAACTCCAGGGTTCGGTGTTCCCGGGCAACAAAAAACATGGGCGATTCAGACCAATCCCAGCAATCAGTCCATTGCTTGATTTTGCGCGGCAGGTAAAGACCTGCTGCAAAATGATGCTCGCCTGCCTCCCGGGCTATAAACTCCAGGTTGATCTTGGCCCTGGCCGCTCCTGCTTGTATGTTTGTGGTTTTTTCCAGGGTTTCAACATGGCCGGTCTGCATGTTTTTTAGCAACAGGTTAACCCTTACCTTGTGAGCCCTGTTGGATGGGTTGTTAACAAGTACTTCAATACGAACTTCATCTCCCTCTTCCAGGGATGGGTTGGCCCAGTTATTTCTTGAGTAACGGGTCCTTACGTCGAGAATATAAGGGGTTTTTCTCACAAAAGTAAATTCGTTTAAGCTGTCGGTGATAGAGATGTTTTTCCATGTGCCCCAATACTCTGTGGGGTAGTTAAAAGCAGTACTGCTGCTTTGGTGGTAACCACTTATCGTATAAACCTCCTCCAGGGGAATTTCATAGAAGGTGGCCATGCCATCCAGGGTTTGTGTTTTTTGGTGAAATCCTCTTTTTTGTATTTCCACCTGGCCTTTGGAACCCGGAATGTGCTTATTGCCTTGTGGAATATTTTTCAGGTGTACCAAAACCTGCTGTGGTTCATCTTCCCGGGTTGAGGTGCTCTCTTCTATCCTTTGGGAGGGGCTGCAGCCCAGCAGGATGGCTGTCAATAACAACGTAGTAAGCCTGGTATATTGCATAAGTCTAAAAGTTGACGAATAAGCCGGAAAGATAACAAATTATTGTTTATCACAAATGATCCTGGCTTTGTAAATTGGGAAAAAGTTCTGCTTACAGCAGCGTAGTAACTGCCTTTGATGCTTGATGTTAAATATTGCGATTGACTGGATGAAGCCGGCAGGAAAGGGGAGTTGGGAAGGGATGATTTGCAGAGCAAGCAGGTGCAAATAAAAAAACACCGGCTCAATGGAACCGGTGTTTTTGTATAATAAGAAGTGTTGATTGAAAATTATTGCTGAACCTGTAGTTTGGTTACAGACACACCATTTTCAGTATAAACACTAATGATATAAACTCCATTGCCAAGCCCTGAAGCATTCAGGTTAACTTCATGGCCATTGGTTTGCAACGACTGTACAGTTCTGCCTGTAATGTCAGATACAACTACCTGCTGAATCATGCTTTCGGAGGTTACTGTAAAGTTGTTTCTGGCCGGGTTGGGGAAAACGTTGATGGCCGTTTGCTCAATGATCGGTTCTTGCACGGATACAACACCATCATCGCCAATGGTTAGCTCCAGATCAGGATTTGAGCCGGGCTCGTTCCAGTCAATGTCACCTCCAAAGCCACCAGCAATAAACACATGGTGTTCTTCCGGGTCAAAAGCAAATGATGATATGGTGTCACCCTCTTCGTCTGTTTCGTAAAACATCACATCCGCCATGTCTACCTTGAAGGTTACAATGAACTGGTTGTTCTCTTTGTCTTCCTCACCATTGTCACCATTTTCTTCTTCCGGCTGATCGCCCCATACGTCTTCTACTATCATGTCACCTTCAACCATTACCGTACGGTTTGGATCTCCGTCCCATTCGCCATGCTCCCATGAGGGCTCATCAAATACCACAAAGTATTTGTAAGGTACTTCGCCGGCTTCCAGGGGAAGGGAGATAGAGTAAATAAGCCCAGGCTCTGTCTCTTCAACTACTTTTACTTCTACCTTTTCAATAGCGATTCTGTCCATGTCTGAAGAACCATAATGACGGAATGCTAAATAGACATCATCTCCCTGATAATCCGTCAGGTCGAGTGTTCTTTGTTGCCAAACCCAGTCTTCATCGTCAGCTCCAAATGTTTCTTCCCAAAGCATGGTGAATTCTTCAGGTTCAGGAGTTGTTGTGGAGATAAGGACTTCGTAGCGCTCTTCTCTAAAGTCAACATTAGAAGCTCCTTGTGTTATATGAAACAATAATTCGATTAACTCATCTTCACCTACATAATCCATGTGAATTCTTGGGGTAATTAACCAGTTGTCGGGGGTAAGGGGAACTTCTTGCTCATCGTCTCCTTCACCCTCAACTGTCCAGGATCTGGATACCATATAAGTTTCGTCTTCAAATGAGCTCCAATACCATTTATGTCCATCACCATCCTCGTCGAGGTTTAGCCATCCTTCGGGCATCCAGTCTGCAGGGGTATCTTCTCCTTCTCCGTCAAAGTTTTCAACAAAAGGCAATTCATAAGCT
>SLQX01000273.1 GCA_007131245.1 Bacteroidales bacterium | reverse complement strand
TTCAGGTAAGAAAGTAAGTTCTCTTTAAAGCACCAACCGCTTTAAGGCTCTAATTTATTCAGATACATAAAGTAAGCCTGGGCTGCCTTAATTTCAGTCCAGGAGTATTGGTTTCCCAAATTCTGGCGTAAATCAGAAAGATTTTTGGAAGGATCTTGTTTTAATAGGGCATGTACCGCATCAATTTTTTCTGGCTGTACAAGCTTTTCTGCTGCAATTTCTCCAGTCTGTATGTATTTCGTCAGATGACCTTCAATGGTTGATATTGCCAGGCCACGTTCTTCGGCAACTTGTTGAATGTTTTTGCCTGCCTTGAACAATTCCATGGTGATTTGTGCAGTTGGTTTCTTCTCATTTTTAGTCGTTTTCTTCAGCATCTCCAATTCTTCGCCATAGCTTGGGGTTAAATCATTATTGGTACAGTAGTCCATTACCAGTGAAATAATGTCTTTCCCGTATTGTTCAACTTTCTTTTTGCCGAGTCCATGAATGGCCTGAAGTGCCGCGGGAGTTGCGGGTAGAATGTTGCTGATGGTAATCATGGATTTGCGAGGCAGGATTTGAAAGATAGGAATGTTGAGCTGTTCAGCCACCTTGTCTCTCCACTCTCTGAGTTCTTTGAGCAAGAGGGGGTTTTCCGATACCATCGATTCTGAGGTAACTTTTCCTTTACCAGATCTGGAAGTTTTTTTGTCTGTTTCTATGGATGCCTTGGCTCTTGTTTCCAAATAGTCAGCTGTTTTAAAACCTCTGGAACAATTTTCAAGACAGGCGATTTTAAGATTAATTTCTTGCTGAATTTTGTTGATGTTTTCATTGAGGTTTTTTTGAAGTGCCCGGTTGTCCACGTTGGTGTCAATTTTGTTAAGCCTGTCGTTGATTTCTTCCTCCAGCTTGGGCTTAAAATAGCCACAGGCTTTTTTTATTCTGTCTTGCAGGGCAAAGTTTCGCTCCACATCATTGTAGCTCATGATGTGTTTGTTAACTTCCCGCGAAAATTTGGCAGAAACATCTTCCAGGTCATTTTTTAATGATTGGATGATTTGGTTGATTAACGCGGGTGCGTTTTCATCCAGAGAGGTAGTGTTTTCATTTGCGATTTTTCTGAAATAATAAAGGTTTTTCAGAATGCCTGAAAAATCAAAGAGCTCATTGAGAAGTTCATGTTGAAACTGCAATCTTGCTTCGCTGAGCATTTTTTCGTTGGGTTGGTTCTGCTCAACTTCCCGGCTGAAATCTAAAATATCATCATCGTTTCTCAGTGCCTGGGGGATGATTTTTGAGCTTAGAATAAGCCCATCCATGTTTTTGCACCGGCTGAGTGCCACATATACCTGTCCATGAGCAAAAGCAGCATTTGCATCAATAATGGCTTTTTCAAAGGTTAACCCCTGGCTTTTATGGATGGTGATAGCCCATGCAAGTTTTAGGGGAAACTGCGTAAATGTGCCCACTACATTTTCTTTAATTTCTTTGCTTTGGGGATCTAACTTATACTTTGTGTTTTCCCAGGTAAGCGGTTTAACGGCTATTTCCTCGTGATCGTCAGGACACTTTACATAAATATTTTCATCATCCACACCGACTACTTTTCCAATTTTACCATTGTAAAAAAGTTTTTCGGGAGAGGGGTCGTTTTTTACAAACATTACCTGCGCCCCGGTTTTGAGGGTAAGCTTTTGCTCTGTTGGCCAGGCCATTTCGGGAAACTCTCCGTCGATGTGTGCGGTAAAATGACGCTTCACGTTATTGAGTCCCTCCAATCGTGCCTGATTGATTCTTCTGGCCTGGTGGTTATGCGTTGTGAGGGTTATGTAGCCATCTTTTTCCGATTCTGTTACATTGTGCCGATACCTGGCATTGAGGGCTTGCAGGCTTTGATGATCCAGCTGGTTGTCTCTGACTTTGTTAAGAAGCCTGATAAAGTTTTCATCACTTTGTCTGTAAATCTTTTTCAGCTCTATACTGATAAACCGGGCCTGGGCCAAGGCGTGGCTGCCAAAGAAAAAGAAACTATGGTAGTGCTGGCTCAACAAGGCTCTTTCCTCTTCCCTGACCACGGGTGGTAGCTGCTGCAGGTCTCCAATAAGCAGCAGCTGTATCCCTCCGAAAGGTTTGTCGCGCTGACGGTATCGCCTCAATACCCTGTCGATGCCATCCAGCAGATCGGCTCTCACCATACTCACTTCATCAACGATAAGAAGGTCGAGGCTTTTGATAATGTTGATTTTTTCTTTGTTGAGTTTCAGAAAACGTTTTTTATCATCAACTGTTTGCTGTGTTTGGGTATTTTCAGGTAGGATAGGGCCGAAGGGCAATTGAAAAAAGGAGTGAATGGTAACTCCGCCGGCATTTATTGCTGCAACGCCCGTTGGGGCCACAACAATAGAGCGTTTCATTGAATTCTTACGGATTTGATGCAGAAAGGTTGTTTTTCCCGTTCCGGCTTTGCCGGTGAGAAAAATATTTTCTCCGGTGTTTTCTACAAATTCGTAGGCCAGCTTGAGCTGACTGTTGGTCGAATAATCCATAAAAAAATGATTAGTAGTTTGGGGTTGAATAAATTTAATAATTATTTTATGATATGCCAAAATGAAAACAAACTGATTCTAGACATTTATTTCTTTCTCAAGGCTACCTTTCCTGTTATTAATCTGGTAACTTCTGAATTTTTGGGAATGGCATGTTGTTCGAGTTTTCAAAGGTATCAATATAAAAGAGAAAAGCCCCGCTTTTTGAAAACGGGGCTTTGGTTGGTTGGGGTTAAGGTTTTATATGTTTAGCACCCACCCTGGCCACTGAGGGTTTCTTCTCTTACGGCAGGAATAATACCTGAGGGGCTATCTTCTTTTGGGGCCGGTTGGTCAACATGCATATACCTGCGATAATCAAACCGGGCTTTTTCATCTTTATAATTGGCATAAGCTGGCTCAAACTGTTCAATGGCATACTGAACAGCTTTTTGATAACTTCCTCCCATGACTTTAATGTTTGTGTCCAGTCCTTTAGACAGAAGTAGCATGCGGGCGGTGTGGGCTTTGGATTCTTTGTCGGCATAGAGCACCGGGATGTTGCCTGACCGCCTGATGGTGCGAAGGCTGGTTCGTTCCAGTAATTCAGGATAAGGAATATTCATGGACCCGGTTATATGTCCTTGGTCAAAACTTTCTGCATCCCTCAGGTCGATAAACAAATAATTATCGGTCTCTCCCTGGATATACTGATGCAGCTGATGATAATTGAACATATAATCCTCCTGTTCGAAGAGTGCAACCACTTCCTGGTTTGCTCTGCCATAATTGTTTGTGGTGAAAAGATTTATTACAATAATAATCGCCACAAAAGCAAAAAACAGGATGCTGATATTGTTAAGGTTATTGTTGCTATTCATGTCTTTTTGTTTTTAAAGTTTAACAGCCACCTCTGCCTCCAGGTGTTTCCAGTTCGATAATGGTCCTGACCGGCACCGGGTCTGGTGGCGGAGCAGGCAGTACCTGGCCATCGAGGAACATTTGCCTGGCTTTAGCCAAAAATCGCACTGTGAATTCTTCTTCGAGGTTCAGGGGGTCGTCTGGCATTTCTGTTCCGTTAAAAAGGGTTTCAAACATTCCGTTCAACCCACCTTGCAGCACATACACGTTTTCAAAACCTGCCCTTGTTGCTGTGGTCCAGGCCAAATCTGCGTTACTTTCTCCAAATCCATAAAACACTTTTTTGCTGTTGGGCTTGCCCGGATTACGGAAAAAGTCTCTGTATCGCCTGCCCAGCAGCTGGTCAAGTGTAATGTTAATTGCACCGGGGAGGGCAAATTTTTCAAACTCTACTGCGTCTCTTATATCTATCAGGGTGAAGTCTGGGTCTTCATGCATGATCTTATAAGCAGCTTCTTCCACATCTACAATCCGGTCTTTTTCCTGTAGTGCGGCAAGAATTTGTTGGGGTGTGTTTTCACGGGCATTGCTTTTTCTTTGTTCGGGCAAAAGCAGGAAGGCAAAGATGGCAATAAGCAATAGTGCTCCCGGTAAAACATAGGATGGTCTTTGTTGAATAGTTTCGATCGGTGTATTGTTAACACGATCTTCAATGTTCTGGGTAATGGCAAAAGCAATGACCGCTACAAGTACCATGATAAAAGCAAACCACGACCGTGACAGGCCCAATGTTTCATATATGAAAGGGTTTCCTTCGAAATATCCCATATATAGGGGCTCCCAGGCATTGTAAAAGTGGCCGAAAATAAAGATACCGATGACAGCACCCACTAAAAACAGCATGGCGTCGATTTTGCCCACCGTGGCGGCAACGATGCTGGTACCCGGGCAGTATCCGCCCAAAATGAAGCCCAGCCCCATGATGCCACCACCCAATATAGCCGACCATACATACAACGGATTGATGTATACCAGGCTCATGTCGATCCAGCCCATAAAGCTGAGGAAGACAAGTCCTACCATGGCTGTGATGGCAGCCGTGAAAAATACACGCAGAACCACGAAGTCATAACCGTAAAAAACACCGGCCAGTTTTCGCGAAGAAGAGAAGCCTGCCTGTTCGAGCACATAGCCAAAGCCAAGCCCCAATACCAGGGCAAAGAACAGGTTCAGTTGCGGGTTTACCAACCCTTCGGGAATGAATGGAGCCATAATTTTGTGTCTTTTAGGTTATATCCATAATTTTCTGAAAAACCAGGCCATCAGGTATCCTGAACCAAAAATCGTCATCATAGTCAGGATGCCACCGGTTGAGAGCACTGCCATACCACTGAGTGCAGCACCACTGGTGCAGCCACGTCCAAACTGTGCGCCAAGTCCGAAAAGAAGACCTCCTGCAATGGCAAAAATTGCGCGGGTATATGGCTTTATTCGTGGACCTCTTTCCATTTTAAATCCCAGCCGGTTGGATGCGGCACCACTGACGAATCCACCAATGATAACTCCTATGGCAAGAAATACCAGCCAGGAGCGTATCGGGCTGCCCTCTGCGGCAAAATAGGGATCGTAAAAGGCTGACTCACTGGCATACTCGGGTGCCACATTCATAACACCAGTAACCATCACATCCTTGGCTGCACCACTGGCTCCCAACCCACGGCCCGTGATTACAAAGGAGGCCAGGAGCACCAGGCCCAGCAAAAAGCCAGCCAGGTAAGGGTTCATAAAAGGTTTGGGTTTGTTTTCCATAACTCTTAAGTGTTTATACGATTGTTTTTACAAACGGACAACGATGCTTTTATCCTAATCTGTAGCAGTTCGGGTCAGCAACCTCCCTGTGCACTGATTACCTCTTCCTGTACTTCAGCGGGAGCCTCTGGGGGATCAGTGGGTTGCATCAATCCATCTCGCACAAGAGGTAGGTTATGCACATGTCTCTCTGAGAACGATCTCCCGGCAGGTTGCGTGTTTAGCAGTGTTTCGTGCATAAACGTGTTGGCTCCATAATCCAGGCTCCTGAAATCATAGCCCATTACAGCAAGGTAGGCGCTGGCATACGAGGCATTCTGTCCTGTAAAGCAATAAACCACAATAGGTTCATCGGTAGGAAGTGTCAGAATATCTTCATCGCTGTGGAATGATTTCTTGGGGTTGTACTGAATGGCACCTGGTAAATGCCCTTGGTCATAAAGGTTTTGGGGCCAGTAATTAACTGTATAGAAAGCATCGGGTTGTTCAATAATATCCAGGTACGAGATGCTAATTTCTTCTTCCCAGTTCACTTGAAGAGCATTTTGGGCCCTGGCTCTCAATATTTCATACCCAGTGGTTTTGCCAGTGTTGAGTGATGGCAATTGACCTGGTTCATTTTTTGGGTGTGATGTTCTCTCAAGCCTGCCTATCAAATCATCCGAAATGTTGGCATACCAAAAACGTCTGGCAATATCATCGTGCCAACTGCTGAGCCCGAAACGCAGATTATAAGTGTTGTCATATCCAAGCATGCGCAGAATAGCCACGGTATAACCAGATAACATCGAGTTGTTGCATACAACCGCAATTTTTTCAAAGCTATTGGGTTCTATGCGGTTTTCAAAATAATCTAGAATTTCTTCGGGTTGCACATTTACTGCGTCTAGAATATGCCCGCGATTAAACTCCCTGGTGGAGCGCACATCAATCACATGGTAGTTGGAACCATTCAGGTTTTCGTAGATTTCATCTGCATTTATGAAAAATGGGATGCTGGGTTCATTCACAATGTCTCCGTTTTCTTCCAGGTATTGCAGGAGAATTTCAGCTTCGTTTACCTGGGTTTTTCTTTCTTCCTGCTGGCTTGTTGGTCCTGAACAGGATGCCATCACTAGCACTGCTAAAAGAAGTGCAAAGGTTTTTGGAAATGTGATTTGTACTTTCATTAGTTGGGCTTTTTGGGTTTTAGGTGTTTTTTATTACGAAGTTGAGATAGAAATACTAATACAACTGGGGGCGGATTCGCAGCATAATATAGGCAAAGTATGCCGGTTCATCTTTGCTGCCACTTTTGATAACCTCCATGGATTCAGAGCCGAACATCATGGAGAATCCTCCAATAATACGGGTAAAATCGTTGAACCCATAGTTGATGAGTAAATCCAGCTCCGTTCCGAGATATTTGTCAATGGTTTCGCCCTGGTGCACATAATTATTTTGTAAAAAGAACAAGTGAAAATCAGCACCTAAGGTAGTTTGTGGGCTCAGCCGGTAGCGGTTACTTAAAAAGGGATTGATCAAGCCGGCTCCTGCAGTTTGTGCGGGGATATTTACAGTAAAATAATCCATATATCCGCGATAGGCATGGCCTGCTCCGTGAGTGGGGTTAAAAGCACGGAATGTATTGTCATCCATATCCGTGAAATCATTTCCGGAAAACAGTTCAAAACCCAGTGTGGAATTCAGGTTTTCAGCGGGTTTTACTGTGGCGTCAGCCCTTAAATAATAGGCAGAAACATCCGTGCCATTGGCAATATTACCGTGTTGAATGGCAGGATTGACCATTAGCTCCAGACCATTCATCGTATAGGTTGTGTAAAGCGACCAGGTACCCATCACATAGAGAAGGTTTGGGTTGAATGGAGCCTCATAACCGTCAGCGATTCCTGTCAGTGCCACGTGAAAGCCATTGTCAAAGGTTGTAGCGTAGCGTAGAAAGTTCATGTATTTATAATTGTTAACGCCATATTGGGTGCCAAAACTGCGAGGGAAAGCTGCCCACTCCTGGTTAAAAGCTGTCCCGAAGTGAAATTCTCCTCCTGCTGTATTGTATTTGAGCAATGCAAGGTCATGTTTTTGTCCGTGAGGGAGCCAGTTATTGATGGCAAAAAACACCTGGTTGTCGTATCTGAGTTCCTGTCTTCCTATTTTCAGACTCAGGTTTTCATTAAAAAGGAGCTCTGCCCAGGCTTCGTGTACCGCCAGGGAAGGGATGTTGGATTTTTGAGGTTCCTGACCCCACACCCGAACATCCTGGAAAGCGATATGTGTTTTAATATTATCCTGTTCAAAAGCCAGAGCAAGTCTTGTTCTTTGATTTACAAGACCTGCCGGTTTAGCATCCTCAGTGGGCATGGTCCTGTAACCGTGCCTTAATTCTGCCCGGGGGCTTATATCTGCATGAATTGAAAACTGTGTAAAAGCTGCTTGTGAAACAACCATAGCCAGTAACAAAAATAAAAATCTTCTCATAATATCTGCTTTTTATATTACACACTATTTACTTTTGTAATTGTCAGGGTTAATTTTGGGCGTATCACCCGGTTGATCAACTTTCTCTCCTACGGGGTCTTTGGTGGTCTTAGAAACGGGTGTCTTCTCTCCCTCCTCTGATTCCAGCTCCTCCCATCCGGTAATCATGGCCTTTAGATTGGATGTAAGGGTATGTCCTGTGGTAATCAGGTATACATGTATCACCACAAAAGCCATCAATACATAGGCCCCGATGGTATGAATCAATGCTACCAATCCCAAATCCCCAACAATACCCGGTTCAACAATTTCACCGCCGCTGGGATAGCGATAGTACATATAAGCTAATCCGGTGGCAATCATAACCGGAAAAATCAGAATCTTTAAAGAAAGATAAACCAGCCTTTGCAAGGGGTTAAGTTTACTAAGGAGGGTTTTGCGGGTAGGGTGGGGGGCATTCCTGAAAATGCCGAAAATGTAATATTCAGCTTGTGCTTTCAGGTTTTTGGTGGTAGGCATATACTGGCGCCATTCTCCTGTAGTAAAGTGCCAGAAAATGGTAAAAATTGTAAGAATGATAAATGCCCAGGCAGCTTTATTATGCAGGTCAACTGCATTTTCAAAGCCAAAAAATGTAAATGAGCCATGCACCTCGAAACCTGTAAGTGCCAGGAAAAAAATCAAAAAGGCTTGTGTCCAGTGCCAGAATCTTTCGTATAATTTATATATGTATACTTTTTGTTTATTCATAGCAAATGATTAAGCAGTTTGGGAATTGTTTTTCTTGTGTGAGATAAAGCGAATAGTAGCATGGGTAATCACTCCAAGGAAGGAAAAAATAATGAGCAATACACCCAGCACATCAATGGTGGCATTGGTTGTTTTTCCCGGGATGTAGGTGCCTTCCACAAACTGCATTCTGCCATCATTGCGGGTATGGCAATCTTCGCATTGCAGTGCCTGGTCGGCGGGTGATACCATATGGTTTATGGGTAAATACATTTCGGTGTCCACAAAGTCCCACTCTCCGCTGTAAGGTCTGTCCAGGTATTCCATACCGGCAGTGAGTGCTGCCTCCCAGTCCAAGTCAAGCCAGAGTGCACCCCGGCCTTCTTCCCTGTCCCAGAGCTTGGCCTGAAGGATGGTTAAATATACGGGGTCGTAGGGTTGTCTGCCGCGGTGAACCTTGGATGGGATAATCCGTGAATCGGGATCATCAGCCTCTCCAAATAGAGTGTTGATTCTTAAAAATTCTGCGGTGGTGTCTACCTGGTCAGAAATAAGGAAGTGGTCAGCCGTACCGTTAAACCAAAAATATTCAGGCTCCACATTGGTATGCCATGCTGCGTCTCCCTTAATGGATTGGTAAATGGGGTTTCCTTCGTCATCATAAAGCTCAAAAGCCTTTCCTTCATCCAGATCTCCTGCGGTTGACCAGTCCCAGAACATCTTGGTGGCATTTACCTTGGCGTATTCAGGGATATGACAGGTTTGACAGGCAATTTTACTCACATGCGAATTCAACATATTATCAAGGTGTGGAGTAGCTGTATGGCATTGCTCACAAGTAGCTCTGCGTGTATTGGCAGAAGAGACCCCATAATAACGGCCTTTCATCTGGTGGTTTTCTGTAATATGGCAATCTACACACTCCAGGTTGGCACCATCCAGACCCATGTGTACATCAACATCACGGGATGCTGTCAGCAAAGCTTCTTCCAGGTCTCCATGCTTCACATTGTTACCGCCACCACCATGGAAGTGGCAGTATCCGCAATTGGACTTTTGGGGGCGGCCTACATTTTGCACAATGGCTTGAAAATCCTGGCCCGGTTCGGGGTATCCGGCTCCACCTCTCAGCTTTTCATAGGTGCCTGTATTGTCGTGACAAACCAGACAGTCCACATTATACTGGTTGGTAAAATCAAAATTTTGATCTTCCCAACCATACCCGGCATGGCAACGATTGCAGGTTGATTCGTTGGAAAAGATACCCGTGCAGAAATTGTTCAGCAAATTGCTTTTTCCCAGGTAGGTAACTCCCCTGCCTTCTATGTAGTCCTCTCTTTCCCAGGTGAAATGAAAGCTGTTGAGCAGTTCTTCTCCTCTTTCGGTATGACAGGAAATGCAGGTTGCTGTAATTTCGTGTGGATTGTCAAAGTCCTGCTGCAATACTTCGTGCTT
This sequence comes from Bacteroidales bacterium, assembly GCA_007131245.1. Classification (GTDB taxonomy): domain Bacteria; phylum Bacteroidota; class Bacteroidia; order Bacteroidales; family UBA7960; genus SKVR01. Next base: position 9,621 of record SLQX01000273.1, on the reverse strand, counting down.
GCTATGATCTACGCTTGGTACATGGGGCTGACTGTATTCTTCTTTTAGCTCAGCCAAAAGTTTATTGTCCTGCGATGCATCACGTAGCACTACCGTGATAATCACCAGTGGAACAACTACCGACAAAATAAATGTAACGGTATTTTTCATGAGTGTATAGTTTTGTTAGCGTATTAAGTTTTTATTTTTCAAAGAGGGCATATATGCTTTAATATTGAAACAATGTGCTTTTGACGGCATGTGGATTATCTATATTATTCTATATGTTAATAAATGATTAACATATGCAGGCAAATATATGAATATGATTCGTTTTAGAAAAACAAATTTGTTTTATTAAAGAAGATTTCATTTGTGGCTTAATGTCCAGTAAATAAAGATCTTATGATGAATTTCTTATTTAGAATCATTATAAATTTTCAACAAGTGTTCAGTTCATCTAAAACAACCGCTTGAACCGAATAATTGCAGCTTTAGGGTATCAATTATCAACTACCTTATGGTGCTATTAAGCTGGGTGTCTTTGCTTTTTTAAAAGTATTTGGGGTGAGAATGGCTTTTTTTTATCAAATTTAGGGAAATATTTAACTGCTCCGGGAAAAATTAACGGATAACAAACCTAAATCTTTGCTTATTAAGGAGTAAAGGTGGTTTGCGGACCTTTCAAACTTATTAACAATGTAGGTTCCTGTATATTAGATTTGGTTTTTCCCTAACAAAAACAATGGTGCAAATTGTAAATTTCACCATTTTGTATCAGGTGTAAATTTGTTAGGTTTCCTTATTTTTGTTTTTCATGGAAAAATACTGTAAATTCGTTTAAGGTATTCACAAAATTTATAAATATGGCAAAGCCTGACTATACAAAGATTTTTATTGTTGAGGATGATGAGATTTATGCAGGAGTGCTCAGGCAATCTCTTGAAAGCCGTAATTATATGAATGTGAAAATCTTTGGCAGTGCAGAGGAATGTCTTGAAAATATGCACCACAAGCCGGAAATCATTTTACTGGACTATCTACTGGGCGAAAACCGTATGGATGGGATGGCGTTGTTGAAAACCATTCAAAAGCAGGGGTATGATGTGCAGGTTGTTTTTCTTACCAGTGTTGATAAACTTGAGGTGGCTACCAATACGATTAAATCGGGAGCCTATGATTATGTTGTAAAATCTGAGGGAGCTATTGAGCGTATCAGGAATATTTTACGAAGAATCTCCTTCGAAAACCATATCAAAAAGGAAAACCTCATTTTAAAAAAAAGCCGCAAAATTATTCTTTTTGTAATATTTCTTCTAACCATGGGAATACTTATTCTGGGCGTCCTGCAGTTATTGAGATAATTTAGCTTTGAGGCCTTGATAGGTTTTTGTAACTTTACCATTTCCATTGAAGCCATTGGCAGACCATTGCCAGATACAACTAATATTCTTTGAACAAATCTTCCAGGCATATCAAAACTTCTGATTTTTTACCTGTTACGACAGATGATATGATGCAAAGGGGCTGGGCACAGGCCGATATCATCCTTGTGAGCGGGGATGCCTATATCGATCATCCTGCCTTTGGAGTATCCATACTGGGCCGTTTGGCTGAAAAAATGGGCCTTCGTGTTGCTGTATTGCCCCAACCCAACTGGCGTGACGACTTGCGTGATTTTAAAAAGCTGGGAACTCCACGTTACTTTTTTGGAGTGAGTGCCGGCAGTATGGACTCTATGGTGAACCACTATACAGCTTTGCGCCGTCGTCGCAGTGATGATGCTTATACACCCGGAGGACGTGCCGGCTACAGACCTGATTATGCTTCGGTGGAGTATACTCATATCCTGAAAAAACTTTTCCCAGATACCCCTGTGATATTGGGAGGGGTGGAAGCATCCATGCGACGATTTACCCATTATGATTACTGGCAGGACAAAGTGAAACCTTCTGTTTTGGTGGAAAGCGGTGCTGATTTGCTAATGTATGGAATGGCTGAAGCTTCATGGAAAATGCTTGTCAAATTAATACAACGCGGGGTGCCTTTGAAATCTTTGCATAATATCCCCCAGACGGCTTTTTTACGATCTTCTGAGGAACATATTCCTCCTCTCAAAGGGATAGCTGATGAAATCTTACCGTCACATGAGAGCTGCCTCCAGGATAAGACAATATTTGCTGAGGCTTTTCGTCTCATTGAAAAGGCTTCCAACACCATTGATGCACCGCGTTTATGTCAGTCCTGCGGGGAGCACAATGTGATTGTTAATCCGCCAGCCGCTCCCGGTGGTGATGCGAGTTTTGATGAAGCTTATAACTTACCGTATACCCGGCTGCCACACCCCAAATACCATAAAAAACCTCCCATTCCCGCATGGGAAATGATAAAACATTCGGTAAATATACACCGGGGATGCTTCGGAGGATGCAGCTTTTGCGCTATCAATATGCACCAGGGAAAATTTATTCAAAGCCGTTCGGAGAAATCCATTTTACAAGAGCTTGAAAAAGTGGTGGAGATGCCTGGATTTAAAGGGCAGGTTACAGACCTTGGAGGACCTTCTGCCAATATGTATAAAATGGAAGGGTTTGATAATGAAATTTGCAGGCGGTGCGCAAGACCATCCTGTATATGGCCTGAAACATGTTCAAACCTTAACTTTAATCATAATCCGTTATTGCAATTATACCAAAAAGCTGAAAAAATACCTGGCATCAAAAAAATCACCATTGGAAGTGGCGTGCGCTACGATATGTTGCTGGGTAAAACTGAAAATCAAACGCAAAACTATGCTTTGAAAGCATATGTACTAAAGCTTTTACGAAATCATGTTTCGGGCAGATTGAAGGTAGCTCCTGAGCACTCTTCACCCAATGTTCTTAAGGTTATGCGTAAGCCAGGGTTTTCCAGCTTTGAAAAATTTCACAAAGTGTTTCACCAGGTGTGCCGTGATGAGAACCTTCCCTGGCAATTGGTTCCCTACTTCATTAGCGGACATCCGGGAACACTTGAAAAAGATATGGCGGAGCTCTCCAGAGTGCTTTCAAGGATGGGGTACCAACCTGAGCAGGTTCAGGAGTTTACCCCTACTCCCATGACCCTGGCTACAACAATCTACTATACTGGTATCGACCCTTATACCGGGAAAAAATTACCTGTGGTGCGCGATAATAAGCATAAAAGAATTCAGAAAGCGTATTTTTTTGAGCAGAAACGAAGAGGCAGGAAAGGGAATAGCCAAAGCCAAAACTGCAAAACAGGTAATTTGGCAAAACCTTTATACCTTACAAAAAATCGACCCGGGAAACGCAGGAAGTGAAACAGCCATTATCTTCTTCCCACGGTAGGCAATTACTCAGGGCAAAATAGCTTTAATATCATGTAATCATTACAGGGCATAGTTGAAGATTCTCAAGTGCTGTTTTTAGCGCAATAAGTAGTTTTTTTCAAGTTTGTCGTTGATAGCTGCAGACAAACAGCATAAACTGCCTATAGAAGTTTCAACTGTGTTAAGCATCCTTTTCAAAGAAACTTTTTTGTACTTTTGGGGCTCAATAAAATCTAATAACCGCTATTTATGCATATTCTACTTTTAGGTTCGGGAGGTCGGGAGCATGCCTTGGCATGGAAGATTGAAAAAAGCCCATTATGTAAAAAGCTTTTTATAGCCCCAGGTAATGCCGGAACCCGACTTTGTGGCATCAATGTGGAATTGAATGTTCTTGATTTTGAGGCCGTAAAAATTTTTATCCTGGAGCAGAGCATTGATATGGTAGTGGCCGGACCTGAAGAGCCCCTTGTGAGGGGGATGGGTGACTACCTGGCCCAGGAAGTAGAAACCGCAGATGTTTTGTTTGTTGGACCCCGGCAAAAAGGTGCCCGGCTCGAAGGTAGCAAGGAGTTTGCTAAAGAGTTCATGAACAAGTATCAAATTCCCACAGCTGCCTATCAAAGTTTTAGCACTCAAACCTATGATGAGGGAGTTGCCTTCTTACACAAATTACAACCGCCTTATGTGTTGAAAGCTGACGGTCTTGCTGCCGGCAAAGGGGTCGTAATTGTTTCTTCTCTTGATGAGGCTGTCTCAGCCTTGAGAAATATGCTACACGATAAGGCTTTTGGCAAGGCATCCGAAAAGGTTGTGATTGAAGAGTTTCTTGATGGGGTCGAAGTATCCGTGTTTGTAGCTACCGACGGCCAAAGCTACATCATGCTTCCCGAAGCCAAAGATTATAAAAGGATTGGTGAGAAAGATACAGGACTTAATACAGGTGGTATGGGTGCTGTTTCACCGGTTTGGTTTGCCGACAAGGATTTTATGAATAAGGTAGAGACCAAAATTGTAAAACCTACCATAGAAGGCTTGCGTAAAGAAAATATTCCTTATTGTGGCTTTCTCTTTTTGGGTTTGATGAATGTTAAGGGTGAACCTTATGTGGTAGAGTATAATGTGCGTTTGGGCGACCCAGAAACAGAAGTGGTTGTGCCACGCCTGATGTCGGATATTGTAGAATTGATGCAACATATGGCACGTGGTACACTTAAAAAATACCTGCCGGAAATAACTCCAGACTTTGCCGTTACTGCCATGTTGGTGTCAGGTGGTTATCCGGGGCAATACGAAAAAGGAAAAGAAATCAGGGGGTTGGAGCAAATCAGCAACAGCCGTGTATTTTTTGCCGGAGCGCAGGAAAGAAATGACAAGATTTATACCTCTGGAGGTCGTGTACTGGCCGTTACCTCCATTGGTAACTCCCTGCAGGGTGCCATCTCTAAAACAATGGAAAATGCCGGAAAGATAGAGTTTGAAAAAAAATACTTCAGAAAAGATATAGGACAGGACTTACTGCGCTAAACTATGCTGATTGGCAAATTTAAAACAAACCATCCTTTTTTATATGCTGTATTGCTTTTGTTAGCAATATTGCTATGGATGGATGGATTTATTTTTTATAGAGATACACCTACCCTTTTTGAGGAAACAGCGCCCCTGTATAGCCTTTTGGGTGCCTTTTTTTCATATTACCCCTTTCTAGGGATTACCGCTAGCTTTCTGTTCATGATTATCCAGGCATTTTTGTTTAACAAGGTAATAACTGAAAAAAACCTCGTAGACAGAAATTCCCAGCTACCTGCTTTGTTGTTTATGGTGCTTATGAGTAGTAGTTTTAGCCTGTTTGGAATCCATCCGGTTTGGTTTGCCAACTTATTTCTCATATTAGCCCTTGATAAAATTTTTGATGTTTTTACCGAAGAAGAGGTTTACCTGGAAATTTTTAATGTGGGATTCCTGGTTAGCTTTGCCTCCCTGTTTTATCTCCCCGCTTTATTTTTTATTCTGTTACTCGTTGCCTCTCTGCTAATTTATTTTTTTGTTAATATCAGGGCATTGCTGGCTTCAATAATGGGATTGATTACACCCTATATTTTTGTGGTTTTGTATTACTACTGGTTTGATATGCTGGAAGAAAAGGCTGCTGAAATAGTGGTTTTTGCACAGCCACTGGATTTGCTGTCCTTTCAGCCTGAACCTTTTGCTTGGGTTTCGATCATAATCTTTGGGTTTGTAGGTCTTGTGTCTGTATTCAAGATATATTTTGGGACATTACCCGATAAGCCTGTTCGTATTCGCAGACGCTATAAGTTGTTGCTGGTATATCTCATTGTAGCACTTTTATCTGTTGCTTTTTCCGGCAATCATATTCATATTCATCACGGGGTTATAATGGTACCTCTTGCTGGTATTATAGCCGGGTTTTTCCAGGAGAATAAAAAAATGTTCTGGAGTGAGTTGTTTTTCTCCCTGATACTGTTGCTCATACTGGTAGGCAAGCTTGCCCGCCTGGATTAAAAATAATGTTTAATTTTGTGGCTTTTAAATAAACTGCCGCCTCTTTGTTGCTGATGGTCAGGCTTTCATATGGGTTTTGGCCCCAGTAGGTGCAGGTTAAATTCGTTTTTTTGGAAGGGAAGAAGAATATATTATTTTTGGTTGCCCACCGTCCGGGAAGATCTCCCGGACAAAGGTTTCGCTTTGAACAATACCTTTCGTATCTGATTCAAAATGGATTTCAATGCCATGTGTCTTATCTTATTGATGAGAAGGATGATGAAATTTTTTATGCCGAAGGAAAATACCTGGCCAAATCGGCTTTTTTAATTAAAAGCCTTTACCGCCGTTGGAAGGATGTCAGAATGCTTAAAAAATATGACATGGTATTCCTTTACCGGGAAGCACACATGCTTGGGACCACCTTTTTTGAGCGGCAAATAAAGAAAGCCGGACTAAAAATGGTTGTGGATTTCGACGATAGTATATGGCTCAGGGATGTGTCAAACGGTAATAAAAGGCTGGCCTTTTTAAAAAAACCCAGTAAAATTTCAAATATCCTGCAGTTATGCGATGGCGTTATTGTTGGCAACAAGTACCTGGCTGATTACGCCAGGCAATACAATACCAATGTTTTTATAATTCCCACAACCATTGATACAGCATCTTATATCCCTGCTAAAAGTAGCGGGAATTCTGAAAAAGCTATTTGCATAGGGTGGACCGGATCTTCTACCACTATCAAACATTTTTCGCTGATTGTTCCAGTGCTTAGAAATCTACGTGCCAAGTATGGGCACAAGCTAAAGTTTAGAGTGATTAGCGATGAATTTTATCAGGGGGATTTGGATGGTCTCGAAAACATTCGCTGGAAAAAGGAAACAGAGCTCCAGGACCTGGCCAGGATTGATATTGGAATTATGCCATTGCCGAACGACGATTGGTCCAAAGGGAAATGCGGGTTTAAAGGCTTGCAATATATGGCCATGGGTAAGCCAGCTGTGATGTCGCCTGTGGGAGTAAATAAAGAGATTATTAATCATGGTGTTAATGGGTTTCTGGCTCAACAGCCCGACGAGTGGGAGGAGATTTTGTCGCGGCTTATCGATGATGAGTATCTCAGGCAGTCAGCGGGTTACCAAGGGCGTAAAACGGTTGAGGAAAAATACTCTTATCAATCGCAGAAAGAAAACTACCTGGATATTTTTAAAAAACTTTTTGAGAGTTGAGGTGAATGATGGAAAGGCTTAAAATAAGTTACAATATAGGGAAAAGCATTGAGGCAGGTATTGATGAGGCAGGTCGTGGATGTCTTGCAGGGCCGGTTTTTGCTGCAGCGGTAATCTTTGATAAAGAAACCTTTCCACCACATCTGCAAACACAGCTACAGGATTCCAAAAAATTGTCTGCTTCCAGGAGAAATGTCCTTCGCCAGCAAATTGTCTCATATGCAGCAGACTATGCAGTGGATAAAGCTGATAACGTCGAGGTTGACAAAATCAATATTCTCAATGCTTCTTTTCTCGCTATGCACAGGGCTGTCAATGCACTAAAACTAAAGCCCGATTTGTTGCTGGTTGACGGAAACCGTTTTAAGCCGCTTGCCAATTTTACCCACAAATGTATTATTAAAGGTGATGGTTTGTTTTTGTCTATTGCGGCAGCGTCCATACTGGCAAAAACATACAGGGACGATTTTATGTGTGAAATGCATAATCAGTACCCGCAGTACGGCTGGCTTAAAAATAAGGGTTACCCCACGCGCGAGCACCGCAGAGCCATTGCAAGTCATGGGCTTAGCCCTTTACACCGTCGCAGCTTTGGGGGTGCCATTCAGCTGGGGATGGAGCTTTAAATACCATTGGGAGAATTAGCTTGCCCGGGTCAAACTACCAGCTAACGGGTTTTCTTCTGACGGGCATGGTCATACACCTGGCACCACCACCACCACGAGGAAGTTCACTTCCATCAATCGTAATAACATATTTGTCGTAATCGGCCAGGTTAACTTTATCTTTCAAAACATCTGTGGCTTTGATTACATGCATGCCATTTTTATTGATTTCTTCAATGGTTTTGGAGTTGCGGGCATAGCCAATGAGTTTGCCGGGGCCAATAGCGAAAAAATTGGTGCCGCTGTGCCATTGTTCCCGTTCCTGGAACCACAAATCACTTCCTCCGCCACATAAAAGGGGCTTTACATTCATCCCCAGCTTTTTCAGTGCCGCAGGTATATTTTCCTTCTCCCTGATACTTTTGACCTTTCCCCCTTCGGCATGAATGTGTACCGTTTGGTATTTGTTCATCTTCCTGATTACAGGGTCGTAAATCATGCATTTGTCTACATCCAGAAAAGTAAATACCATATCCAGATGGATAAAAGATTCGGGGTTGAAGGGGAGTTCCTGGACTATAATATGCTGGGTTTCATTTCTTTCTTTTAATTGTTCAAGCATAAAGTCCACTCCCTGGGGCGTGGTACGGGGACCTATCCCCATCAATATAATATCGTCACGTGCAATTAGGACATCCCCCCCCTCGATGGCAATTTTACTGCTATCTTTTGTGGTGTTAAAGGGGCTGATGGTTTTGGTTCTGAAAGAAGGGTGAAAATCAAAAATGGCCTCCATAATCAGTGCTTCCCTGAGCCTTACCGGTGAAGCCATTTTGCTGATAAACACATTGTTGTATACAGAGTAGGATGCATCCCGGGTAAAGAAAAAATTATGCAGAGGCTTCAGGGCATACCTTTCTTTGCTCAGGTAGCTTGTGAAAGTTTCTTTATCCAGAGTAACACCCTCAATAAGCTGGCGGGCCAGTTCTTTTTCCTTTAATGAGAACAAATGGTCTTTGACACAGTCCGCCGATTCGTTTTGACATATTTTGTGTATCAGGTTTTCTTTTACTTTTTCATTTTTCAGCACATCTACCAACAACTCTTTTACTTCAAATACTTTGGTTGCTTTTTCCAACACCCCTTTGAGTTGGTTGAACTCTCGGTTGGCAACAGATAAGTTCAGGATATCACTGTATAAAGCCCTTTCAGCATTCTGGGGTGTCATGTTTTCCACCTCTGCCCCGGGCGTATGAATAATTACTCCTTCCAATTCTCCTATTTCTGAAAAAACCTGGGTGGGATACTTAGCTTCCATGATTTGCAAATATTAAAATGATAGATTTGTCTAATATTGTTTTGTAAGGGATGGCTTTTTGATAATATTAAGGTAAGCATCCTGTTTGAAAATGCCCGCAAAGATAAAACTTTAACTTGTCCGAAACAAGCAGGTGATAAGATTCAGTTTGGCAGTGTTTAGCTAGCATGAAGCAATCCAAAACCGGAAAAGTAAGGTTGGTGCGATCGCCTTGCAGGCTGGACCTAAATTTTCCTGTTAAGTAGTTTTTCGGCCAGGGTTTTGAGCTCTTTTTTCTTTTCGCCTGGGATGCTGATCTCTTCAAGGAGTGAAACAGCCTTTTTATTGTATTCCTCCATTTTTGCTACTGATTTATGGTCCAGGCCCAGCTGGAGGAACACGTTTTTTACCATGCTGATCTTTTCCTCGGGGTTGAAAATACGGTTGGTAAATGCATTGCGTAGGTCTCTCAACTGGTTTTCATCTGCCATTTCAAAGGCTTTGTTATATAACCAGGTTTTTTTATTGGCAACAATATCACCCCCGGTTTTTTTTCCAAAAGTGTCTTCTTCTCCAAAAATATCCAGCCAATCGTCCATGATTTGAAAGGCAATCCCCACGTTTTCTCCAAACTGGTAAATCAATTGAGCATCTTTAGGATTTGCTCCGGCAATAATC
>SLQX01000004.1 GCA_007131245.1 Bacteroidales bacterium | reverse complement strand
TAAGAACAGGAACAGATCGTCGTGGAACCATTTGGCAGGCACAAAGATAAATGGATTTCACTAAAAAGTGTTTAAATACAAAACCACCCTGGAACCCTGATAAGTGATTTAACATAGTTTAAATGGGTATGTCATTCACAAAACCTGTGATAACTATCTATAAACCAAGAATAAAATAAACGCCCCCCGGCAGAATGTTTCCGGGGGGCGTTTATTGTCAGCTATCAGTTGGATACGCTCTTATTTTTTGGTTTGATCATTTGACTGATCTTTGCCCTGACTACCTGATTGAGGTTTAACAATATTGTCTCTCATAGAGGTGTCGGCTTTAATGTTTTCCATTCTGTAGTAATCCATGATTCCAAGATTTCCACTACGGAACGATTCAGATATGGCCTTTGGTACTTCAGCTTCGGCTTCAATTACCTTGGCGCGGGCTTCTTGCGCTTTGGCTTTCATTTCCTGCTCGGCAGCAACGGCCATAGCTCTTCTTTCTTCGGCTTTTGCTTGTGCAATATTCTTATCTGCGTTGGCCTGGTCGATTTGCAGCATAGCACCGATGTTTTTACCCACATCGATATCGGCAATATCAATGGAAAGGATTTCGTAGGCTGTACCAGAATCCAGACCTTTGGAAAGCACAACTTTGGAAATACTGTCGGGGTTTTCGAGTACCTGTTTGTGGTTGCTGGCAGAACCAATGGAAGTAACAATTCCTTCGCCCACACGTGCCAGGATGGTTTCCTCACCGGCACCACCCACAAGCTGTTTAATATTTGCCCTCAGAGTTACTCTTGCCTTGGCAATAAGCTGGATACCGTCTTTGGCTACTGCGGCCACCGGAGGGGTGTTGATAACCTTGGGTTTTACCGACATCTGCACCGCTTCCAGAACATCACGCCCTGCAAGGTCGATGGCGGTGGCTGTTTTAAAGTCAAGGTTGATATTGGCCTTGTCAGCACTGATTAATGCATTGACCACAGCTTTTACCCGGCCCCCTGCCAGGTAGTGGGCCTCTAAATCATCGCGATTCAGGTGAAGACCCGCTTTGGTGGCTGATATTAGGTTGTTGACAATTACTGCCGGCGGAATTTTTCTCCAGCGCATCAGCACCAGTTGCAATAGGCTTATGCGAACACCTGATACCAGGGCCGAGAACCACAAGCCAACGGGGATAAAGTAAAAGATTATCCACAATCCCAAGATACTCACCACCGCAATGGCAATAATAATTCCAATGTTTGCTTCCATGTTTTATTCTGTTTTTGATTTAACAATGATTTTGTTTCCGTCTACTTTTGTCACGATAATTTCGGTATTTTCATTAATGAGGTTATCCTTCGAGGTTACTTCATAATATTCTCCTTCTATAAGTGCTTTGCCCATTGGATTCAGCCTTGTTATTGACATTCCCTCATCTCCGGGGTTTACACTGGTTTCTTCAATCGTGTTAACCTTTCCGGTAAGCTCCGAGCCCAACATGGCTCGTTTCCAGGTATTGCTCTTCAGCGCCAAAGCCAGCGAAGCAATGGTAAATATCAATGTCCCCCCCAAGGTGTAGGTTCCTGCGATGGAGCCATGATCGTTATACGCTGAAAAAACAGCAAATCCCATCATGGCAGCTCCTACAATACCCACTACTGTGGCTCCGGGTACTACCAGGATTTCTAACAATAAAAATATAAGGCCTACAACAATTAACGTTATTATAACTAACCAGCTCATTTTACTTTTGTTTAAAAATCTACTTGGTCTTTATTACTATAGAGATCCTTTGTTCTTTATTCATAACCAGGGACATGGTTTCAAATGTTTTACTCCCTCGCCTCAATGGTGGCTGTAATTTTTCTGTTCAGAATTTCCTTGTACATCGACCTCATTTTGTTATACCCCCCGGTTTTGACGGTGCATTTGCCTTTGTGGTGAATAATCAGCGTGCATTGTTCGGCCTGTTCGGGTGCATGTTTACATACATCAATGAGAGTTTCGATGACAAAATCAAACGTGTTGACATCATCATTATGTACCACAAGATCGTACAATCCTGTTTCCAGGATATCCTTTGACGGATTAAATTTTGTTTTTTCTTTGCTCATAATGTTTGTTTTTCAGAAAGATGTGTACCTTACATGTCGAACATATTTCTACCAATGCTTAGTCTCTATGAGTAAAGTATCTCCAAAGGTAGTTATTTTATTGATTATAGTGTATTATTTTCCCTTTGTTCTTGTGTAAAACAATGGAAAAAAGGGGTGGCTTGGTAATAAGTAACAGGTGAAAGAGTACATATTTGCCTTACATTCCAACATGGAAGGGTGAAATATCTGCGTGTGCAGCAATAAATAAAAAAAGGAAATCAGGCTTTATTCATCGAATCTGCCAGGCCTTTTTTACGGAAAACAAGTTTGTTCTCCTCTCCTTTAAGCAATCGCTTGATGTTTTTGATATGAGTAAAGGGTACAAACACTGCTACTGCAATGGCAAATATGATTTCCGCCGTTAAATTGCTTTGCAAAACAAAAAATACCACCAGAGGGAAGGCTATGGCAGCCGACATGGAGCCCAAAGAAACATAGCGTGTAGGCAGAAATACAGCCAAAAACACTGTCAGGCAAATGAGTACGGCCAGGGGAAACATGGCCACGGCAATGCCCACCAGGGTTGCGATGCCCTTTCCTCCTCTGAAATGGGCAAACAGCGGGAAAACGTGACCTATCAGCGCCATAGAGCCGAGTATAAGCTGGTAAATGACCATAAAGTTTTCAGAAGCAAAGCTCCCCACAAAGAAATAACTCAAAGAAATGGCCCCAAATCCCTTTAATGCATCCAGCAATAATACCAGTGCCCCGGCTTTATTGCCGAAAACCCTTAAGGCATTGGTAGCTCCAGCATTGCCACTTCCGTAATCCCGAAGATCAATTTTGTAAAAAATCTTTCCAAACCAAACAGATGTGGGGATAGAGCCCAACACATACGCAGCTATAAGGGCTGCCAATTTATACAACTCCCAGTTCATTTTTTAAGTGTTTTAGATTATTCCGAATTTAAAATTCTCATATGTCTGACAAAATCAAAAGGTCTGCGTTCAGAGGATATGATATAGGTGAAAGGTTCTTCACCACGATCTACATCCATGCGTCTTCTACGGGTTGGTACATCACGTATCAGTTGGTTATAATCATTGATGTCTGAGATGGTTTGCATAATGTTGTTGGTGTAATTAAAGAAAAACCACCTTCTGCCAATACCATCACCCGTAATACCATCAGGTGCCAGTATCATATTGAATACATCGCCACCCCGGTGTTTGTTAATCTCCAGGTAGCCTTCAATATATTGGTTCAGGGGAAACCTTTCCATATTACCCAATCCCAGGGGTTCTGTCGTATAGAAACTTCGTGCCTGTTGATCCCATCTCATTTTCAGATCAGCAAAAAAGAAGGTATGGTTCAACTCTCCTGGGAAACGACGGAAATTGGTGTCTGCACGATATTCTGCCATCAACTCAGCGGCCCTTTCTTTATCGGTTGCTTTCTCAAGGAATGAAGCATATTTGAACCGGTTAAGATTGACCGGGCTGGTGTTTTCAGAGGTTCTGATGGTATCCTCAATGAGACCCAGTGCGTTGTTCAAAAAGAAGAAATCAACCCCCATAACAACATCAAATTCCATTTCATTATCGGTCAAATCATAGGTGAGACCACCATAGGCAACTTTTTTAAATTGCCCCAGATCCTCAGAAAATACGATATCTCCATATCCACCCATGATACATGTGTTGGGGTTAATGGTAATGATATTATCGGGGACTGATGTATCATGGAACTTTTCCATTGTGCTGAACTGGTATTGACGCAAATCCCTGTTCCAGGTCAAGTATCCTTCTGCTTCCAGTATAGGAATATCCGAATAATGCTTTTGGCGATCCAGGACTGCAGGATAAACATGTACAGAGTCGCCTGCCAGCATGATAGAAGTTTCTATCCGGCCATAAGCGCTGTTTCTTAGGTCTTCAGCCAAAGGAATAAAGATACTGTCCTTTTTCAGCTCAGACTCAAACCTTACCCAATTGGGTTGGTAATACGGACAGTCTACAAAAATCCTGGCGGCTCCATCGTAGAGAAAGTTGGGATTTTCCGCCTTTAAATGGATATCCCCCTGGTAGGCAAACTCAGGGCTGATAGTGAAGTCTTGTTCCTGGCTGATTTCAGTGTTGGCGATTGTAGTTCGGTAAGCCCGGTCAACTTCAATTGTTTCGAAAAATATGGTTTGAATATCACCTGTGTAGTCTGCATAATCATAATTACCACTCCCTGAATAGCTCCAGCGTGTGGAAATATTTATATCAGCATCATAAAATCTGTGCAACCTGTCGGTGGTATTGGCAAGTATCACAGCATTGGTCAGGGGTTCAAATTCGGCGCGCTCAAGAATTTTAACGTCTCCATTGGCGGGGAAAATGGCCGCATCAGCTACCTCAATAAGTTTTACATCACTGGCATGAATGATATTTTCATAAAGATTATAATCAAGCTGGCCGGCATAAAACTTGAGGGAGTCCTGGGATGGATGGGATGATATTAGTTCATGACCACCAAAGTCATAGTCAATCCAGTCTTCAGGGTTCATTGGCCCCAGCTGTGCTAGCTCATCCTGCAATACATTTTCCATGGAGAATCTTCCATCTCGCATATCCCAATCTATATCATAACCATAACCATGAAAGCGGTTGCCTGCAAAATCAAGCATGGAGCTTTTATCAATGATTGAAAGTTCAGAGTTGCCCTCCTCGATATGGGTATAAGATGCATATCCATCGGCCACCAGCAGATTTTCTTCACCTTCAGGATCAGGAATGTTGAGCTGAACACTGTTGGTGGTAAAATCTTTGTTTTTAAAATCAAAGTTCTCAGATATCATTTGGCTATTAAAGAGTTCGAGTGAACCATCACCCGTAAGCCCCTCGGGGGTAAGAGCTATGGTCCCCTCCAGATGGGTCTGTCCCGCAAATATCTCAAAAGGTTGGTTGGAGTAGGTCAGCTCCATATTCTCTTGATGGGGCTGGTAAAGCATATTCACCTGCCTGGCCTTAACATCCGGGTATTCTACAGGAGCCGCCTGGGCCTCCAACGTAAAGGTGTTTACATTGGCACGGGCTGAGTCAGGAAACATGATCATGGTGTTGGTAATGGCTGTTGCACTCAGGTACTCCAGCTTCCCATCTGCACGTAACCCCTCATAACTCATATCGATAGGCCCCTTATACAAAGCCTTGCCATCGTATACTGTGTATCCCTCTTCGGGGGTTTCGGTATTGAAACCAAGTGAATAATCAGGCTGAACCGTCAGGTAATCATAAAAGTCGGGAAAAATGCCTGTGGAAATAAATACTCCATCGAAAGCAATATTATCAGTGGTGGCATTATCAAGGCTGTCAATGGAAAAAGGGATTAACTTAAAGTGTACATTATCGCGGTCATACACCCCATCCTGAACAAAATCCCTGTCGTAGTAGACAAATGATTCGTTGTTTGAGTTAAAAATTGGGTAGCGGGGGTAGGGCAGTTGTCCGGATTTATTGTTGGGGTGATCCACAAGCAGCTCTCCATTAATGCCCTCCAAAACGGTTTTTACACGCACCAAATCGTAGTTACCCCTGCTGTCAGGTTCATGAGAACGTACACTGAAACTCATGGAGTCGGTTTCATTGAGTTCGATTTTAAACTGTTCGTAATCAAAGAAAAACTCCTGGCCGTAAAAATCGAAAAGCCCCGATTCTACCCTTCCCGCAAAATACATATTGCGGTCTTTTTTCATGATGATCTCATTGTTGGTGGGATGAATGACAACGTTCTTCTGATCACTCAGAGGGATACGTTCCACTCCATGAAAATGCAAATCAAAATTATTTATATTAATTTGTCCGTTCACCGGTGCTTCTGATTGGATTTGTATTACATCGAAATCTTCCCTTCCGGCATAGGATGCGATGTAATGGAATAGCTTATCATCCAGGGTAACGGTTTCATCTTCGTTATAGGACAGAAAACCATTTTGTGAAAAGCTGAGTAGCTGGTTTGACACACTGGCAGGATTGGCCCTGATGTAACGTGCATATTCATTGATGGGAAAGGTTCGCGAGTTGTATTCCCTTGAAAAGTTCCTCAGCCGTATCAGGGGGTGTAAATCAGACATACCTTGCATGCGTATGTATCTCACATGCGAAAAGAAATCACGCGACTCAAAAACAGCTTCTCCCGATTCATTAATTCCGCGAATCATTCGTAAATCAATATCGCCATCGTCAATAGGCCAGTATATGGCTTCACAATACATGTCTATATTATGAAAAGTATTCATAAAAGGTGCTTTGGAAAAACCCTTCTCATCCCTGAGCAAGGAAAACTCGCGTTGGGCATCGAGATACCTCATGTTGATGTTGGGATGATAAATGGAGTCGCCTGATAAATACATGCTAACAGCAGCGCGTTGTGTAACGATTCTATCAGGCAAAATACTGAAACTTCTTCCTCTGGCTGTTACAAACAAGGAATCAGACCTGTAAAAATCCAGTATGGCATCTCCTTCTGAAGTACCTGAACCAATAACCCGCCCCCCTTGTAGGGTAAAGCCTCCCTGGTAATCAATACCCGGGAACAAATCTCTTATTTCGTGCACACGCTGATAGGATTCAAACCTGGGATACCGTGCTTTTTCGGGAGTCATTTCTGCTAAGACCCGTTCAGTGAGTCTGCCTTTAATGGGTGCATCGAAAAAATGATAGTTGTGAAATAAAACCGAATCTGCCTGGTAACGTGCAACTGAAAGATTTATGATATAATTACTTAGCTGGGCAAAAACTGTATCGGGATGAAGTAAAACTCTTTCCCAGTTAACCACTCCTCCTTCACCATAGAGTTTTTCATCCAGCATATGGACCTCGCCCCGTGTGTTTTTTACCCTGGTGCTGTCGTCCTGGGCATAACATACAATATCACTGTCACTGAAAGTTACTTTGGGGATCTCATCTTCGAAAAGCAGATTAAACTGATCATTTTCCAGTTGCCAGGTAACGGTGTTGGAAAAATAAATGATGTTTTCCTGAAACAGTTTCAGGCTGGCTTCCCAGTAGCGTAGCAATCTGCGCTGGTTCCTCAGATCCATAAGATGCTGAAAGCTTTTGTGCCAGTGGATAAAATTTGACTCAGCCTCCCGGGTAAAAAGAACCTCCATCACATTGTCAAGGTAAAGCATATGTTCCGGGTATGGTCTCAGGCGAAGGCTCTGAATCTCTGTGAGTGTTTGGATAACCCAACCTTTGCGTTCATCCACAAAGATGCTGTCGTTCATCCACAAGGAGGCAAAGCTGTCAATTTTTTCTTCTACCTTAAGCCTTTGGTTGCGGTCAGCGCTTTCAATAATGTACTCCAACTGACTGATAAACTCCTCGTCATTATCCCGGTTGAATTCAATGTTGTTCCTTTGCCCATGAAGCCCAAGGCTACCCAAAATAAACAAACAGGACAGAAGTATTTTGATTGTACGCATAGTTTGGAGGTTTGTGAATTTCAGATATTTAGTATTTGACCCTAAAAAGCTGGGTTATTATTTGGGTCAATGTTCAGGTAGTTGTACTATTTTTTTGCAGCTTACCACTTTTACGACCGTATTTTAATAAAGCGGACACTGCTTTTGAGCAATCTTTAGGATGTTAAAGCAGTACCGCTTTTCTTATAACGCAATTTTACCATTTTGAATATTTCCTGTAAAAAAACAGGTGTTATTCACCCGGCTTGTTCCAGGCTAAATTTTACGGCAGCCCATTCATCTTTCTGTTTATGTGCAATTTTTGCCAAACCCAGGCTTTCTGCCAACTCAGTAAGTTCTTGCATATCCACAGCAAAAAAACCACTGATAAAAATCAGGCCCTTGTTATTCATTGCTTTGACGTAAGTAGCCATGTCTTCTTTCAACACATTTTTGGTAATATTGGCAAGGATGATGTCATATTTTTCCTCCCCCAGCAGCTGGGCATCGCCCAGTAAGGCCTCAACTTTTTTAGCAGCATTGATTTCAATGTTCTCCAGGGTGTTTTCATAGGCAAAAGCATAATTATCAATGGCAATTACCTGAGAAGCGCCCATTTTTTCAGCCAAAATTGCCAAAATGCCTGTTCCACAACCCATATCAAGTACTTTTTTTGATTTAAAGTCTGTTTCAAGCATCCACTGGGCCATGAGGTAAGTGGTGTGATGATGACCGGTACCAAAAGACATTTTGGGCTCAATGACAAGCTCATAATCATGGCCAGATTTGGCTTCATGAAAAGGTGCTCTTATATAGCACTTTCCATCCACATCAACAGGTTTAAAGTTACTTTCCCAATCTTTATTCCAATTGCGGCTGCTGATTACTTCAATGCTAAAGTGAAAAGAACACTCACCAGCGGTGTCTTCCCACAGTTTTACACTGGTGAGTTTGTCAGCATCGTATTCACTGCGTGCAATATAGGCTTTGAATCCTTGGGGGTTTTCCTCAAAACTTTCAAAACCTATTTCAGCAAGTTCTTCAATGAGTAGGTCTGTCCATGGCTCCTGTGGTTGAACAATGGCTGTTACCTCTATGTAGTCAGTTGAACTCATAAATTCCTTAATATGATTGGATAATGGTACAGAAGTCTTCAGCTTTCAGAGATGCTCCGCCAATAAGGCCACCATCCACATCTTTGTTGGCAAAAAGTTCCTTCGCATTTTTGGCATTGCAACTACCCCCGTAGAGGATTGTGGTGTTTTCTGCTGTTTCAGCGTCATACTTTTCCTCAACAAGTTGTCTGATGTAAGCATGCATTTCCTGGGCTTGCTCGGGGCTGGCTGTTACACCTGTGCCAATGGCCCACACGGGCTCGTAAGCAATAACAATTTTGGTAAACTCCTCTTTAGACAGCCAAAACAACCCTTTTTCAATTTGTTCTTTAATCACATCAAACAATTTGCCTTCATCGCGCTCCTCAAGCACCTCTCCACAGCAATACATGGGCGTGAGGTTATGTTTGAGAATAATATTCACCTTCTCAGCCAACACTTCATTGGTCTCATCGAATTGGGCTCTGCGTTCTGAGTGCCCTACCAATACATATCCAGCACCCGCTGATCGAATCATTCCTACAGAAACTTCACCGGTAAATGCTCCTTTTTCCTGTGTATGGCAATTTTGGGCTCCTGTCTGAACCCCTTTGGTGTTATGTAGGGTTTGTGTTACACGATCAAGGTGAATAGCCGGTGTAAACATCACTACGCCGGGTTTTCCCGGTAACTGCTCCAATGGATTGTTTTTTACAAATTCACGCACTTCGGAGGCAAGCTTCACGCCTTCATCCAGTGTTAAATTCATTTTCCAGTTGCCTGCTACGATTTTCTTTCTCATCTTGTAAATTTTAAATTGGGTTATGTAAGTAGTTTAAACTTGTTTATTGCTTGTTTTTTTTAAAGCAGTGCATCCCTCGCATTGTGGTGTTATGATCATCTTCATTTAAACCGGGCGTTTTACCCGAATCATAACAATTCAGAGATTATGATACTCATCACTGGCAAAAATACAAAAACTCCGGGGCTAATAACTACGTAAAAACATTGAAATTGAGATGAAGTAAATTACTGTAACCTGATGCGGGGATCCAAAAAACCATAAATGATATCCACCAGGATGTTGATGATAACCAACATAACAGAAATGAGTAGCACCGCACCCATAATAAGCGGGAAGTCATAGGTTTCGAGGCCATCTACAATAACCACTCCCAATCCTTTCCAGTCAAATACATATTCCACGAAAACAGCACCTGCCATAAGGGATGCAAACCAGCCAGAAATGGCGGTAATAACGGGGTTCATGGCGTTTTTTAATGCGTGACGGGTGATTACCCTGTAGAAAGAAAGCCCCTTGGCTTTGGCCGTGCGGATATAGTCCTGGGAAAGTACGTTGACAAGAGAACTGCGTGTTAATTCGGATACAATAGCCAGGGGTCTGATGCCCAGGGTAAGAGCCGGAAGAATAATGTTTTTCCATTCAATGTATTCACCCCTGCCAAAATCGTCTACTTCCCACAAACTACCTGTCATGTTAAGCCCGGTAATATCGCCCAGCACAAAAGCAAAAAGCCAGGCTATGATGATAGCCGCAAAAAAGGAAGGAAGCGACATCCCCGAAACAGAAAACACCAAAATGGCTTTGCTGAAAAGGGTTTTGTTGTATATGGCAGCAAATATTCCCAGGATAATCCCCACTACCATGGCAAATGCTATTGAGACAAATGCCAATAAAAGAGTGTTGGGAAAAGCAGCAGCAAGCACATGGGTAACCGAACGATTGGTTTGATACGAGCGCCCCAGGTAAGGGGCTTTAACCACAAGGCTATGCCTGGATGTGTTGATTGCAGATGTATAATTGTATTTTTCCGGGTCAAGATAGAAAAAGCTTTCACTATCCGAGTGGTTGTGTAATGAAACAGGGGATAGGTCGTTAATGTAGTTTGCAAACCTGGTATGCATGGGGCGATCCAGGCCAAGTTCTTTTTGAATGGTTTCTACCGCTGAGATGTCAGCTCTCTGGCCTAGCATCATTCGGGCCGGATCGCCGGGCAAAACGTTGAACAGGAAAAAAACAACCACGATGACACCTATGAGAACCAGGAATCCGTAGAGTGTTCTTTTGAATAAAAATTTAACCACAGCTCAGGGGTTTTATTGGGTTTGCAATGATTACATCGGTTTTGTTTGGGATTTTGTTTCCTGGTTACTCTCAAGTTTTATGAGGGCAAAAATCGCATAATTGATAATGTCGTAATAATTTGCATCAATACCTTCTGAAATACTCGTTTCCCCTTTGTTATCTTCTATTTGTTTAATCCGCAGGAGTTTCATAAGTATGATATCTGCCAGGCTTGTTATTCGCATTTCCCGCCAGGCTTCGCCATAGTCATGATTTTTGTCCTGCATCAAAGCCCTGGCTTTGTCATAATAAAACTGATACTTTTGGCTGGCCTGCTCCAGACTCAAATCTGCCTCCTGGGCATGTCCCATTTCAAGCTGTATAAGGGCCATAACCGAATAATTTACAATACCTATAAACTCGGGCTTAATTCCTTCATTGATTTTTTGTGTACCTTTGTCTTGTATAGAGCGGATACGCTGGGCTTTGATATAGATTTGGTCGGTTATGGATGAGCTGCGTAAAATACGCCAGGCACTTCCGTAATCATGCATTTTGCGGTTGAAAATATCAAGACATAACTCTTTGATGTTTTCAAATTGCTGATAGGTTTTTTCCTGGGAGACCATGAGATAATAACAAATAAATGATAAATGAATTAAGTTGAACTGAACGGATAATCCAATGTTGAAAGATACATTTTTTCAATCAAAAAATACACTCAATTGCAAAGGCAAAATTATAAATTTATCTTCACCCGTCGTCATGGGGATCATGAATCTTGGTCCAGATTCATTTTATGATGGAGGAAAATACCAAACCAAGCTTGATGTTATCAAAAAAGCTGACCAGCTCCTGTCAGAGGGAGCGAGCATAATAGACATGGGAGCTGCCTCCACACGTCCGGGAGCCCACATCATCGATGAAAGGACCGAGAGGCGCCGCTTGATGCCTGCACTGGACATTGTGCTGGAAAACTTCCCCCATGCGGTCATATCGATTGATACCTATAATGCCGGGATCGCCAAGGAAGCCATTGAAAAAGGGGCACATATTATCAACGATATATCGGCCGGGGAAATTGATGATAAAATGTATGATACCATTGCATCTCTCCAGGTACCTTATATTATTATGCATATGAAAGGTACGCCGGAAACCATGCAGGACAACCCGGTTTATGACGATCCTGTCAAAGAAATTGCCTACTACTTTTCCAAAAAAGTGGATCAGCTTCGCCAGAGAGGGGTACACGATATTGTCATCGACCCGGGGTTTGGTTTTGGCAAAAACCTGGATGATAACTACCGCATACTCAATCAGCTGGACTATTTTAAAATACTTGAACAGCCCCTTTTGGTGGGTGTTTCCCGTAAGTCGATGATTAATAAAGTGCTGAAAACTTCACCAGCAGAGGCCCTCAATGGTACCACTGTGCTCAATACCGTTGCCCTGCAAAAGGGAGCCAGTATCCTTAGGGTTCATGATGTGAAACAGGCGGTGGAAACTATTAAAATTACCCGTAAGTTGCTCGATACTGCAGGACAACCAACCACCATATAAATCCAAAACGGGCACCATTAGCAATTTATGACAACAACCTGAAAAAATTTCTTTTACTTTTGCCATAAAATTCCCGCAATTCATTGTATTTGATTTAGGTGTTTTATAATAAAATTAAGAACAGGTATCATGATATTTTCCCCGTTCCTCCTTTTCATTCAGCTTCGCCTCCTGGATATTGTTGATATCCTGCTTGTGGCGATTTTGCTGTTTTATCTCTATAAACTTATCCGCGGTACCGGGGCCATGAATATTTTTCTGGGGATCATCTCCATATATATATTTTGGTGGTTGGTAAGAGCCTTTGAAATGGAGTTACTTACCGAAATTCTCGGACAATTTATCAGTGTGGGGGTTTTAGCCTTGATTGTTGTTTTTCAGCCTGAAATCAGGAAGTTTTTGCTCATAATTGGTACCCGAAGTTTTTTGAACAAGCGATCCAGGAAGTTTTGGAACAAATTGTGGCAGATGAATGAGCCCACTGGTCTGAGGATTAACGATATTGTCAATGCCTGTGAAACCATGTCAGCCACCAAAACAGGAGCTTTGATGGTGTTGACCAAAGAAAATAACCTGGACTTTTTTCTGGAAACGGGAGAGTTGTTGGAAGCTCAAATATCTCGGCAGTTACTGGAAAGTATATTTTATAAGAATAGCCCGTTGCATGATGGGGCCGTAATTATCACAAACAACCGCATCAAAGCTGCTCGTTGTGTGCTTCCTGTTTCTGAAAGCACCCACTTCCCTGCTTATTTAGGGCTTCGCCACAGGGCTGCTGTGGGGGTTACCGAACAGTCTGATGCATTGGCTATTGTGGTAAGTGAGCAAACAGGCCGTATTTCCTGGGTTAGTGGCGGAAAACTCAGGAGAAACCTCAAACCCGTTGAGCTGAAAGAGATTCTGGCCAGGGAGTTTTCGCAGGAACTATAATGTTGTGCCAGGCAAATAACAAAGTGTTTTTTGTAATTATATAAATTGGTTCAAAAATAAAATTAAAGAAAAAGTAAATGTTACTAATAGCAGACAGTGGAAGTACCAAAACGGATTGGGTGCTCCTGAAAGGGAGTGGAGAAACACAAAATATCAAAACCATTGGTTTTAATCCTTACTTTGTGGATACTGCACAAGTATACGATGTTTTAAGGGAAGAGTTTAGCGAACAGATTGACCTTTCCCTGGTTAGCAGGGTATACTTTTACGGGGCTGGTTGTTCATCCGACAGCAAGAAAGCAGTTATAAACAATGCGCTTAAGCAGCTTTTTCCTGAGGCCAAAACCGTGGTAGACCATGACTTAATGGGTGCTGCAAGAGCTCTGCTTGGAAACGATAAAGGGATTGCAGGTATTTTGGGTACTGGTTCCAACTCCTGTCTGTATGATGGGAAACAAGTTGTTGAAAGCCTGTTTTCTCTTGGGTATATGTTTGGAGATGAGGGCAGTGGCGCTCACTTGGGTAAGACTTATGTTAAGCTGCATTTAAAGAAAAAGGTACCTGTTGAGATACGCGAACAATTTGAAAAGAAAACAGGGTTGTCTCCTGAAGATATCCTTACTCATGTATACAAAAAGCCGAACCCCAACAGATTCCTGGCTTCGTTTTCTGTATTTCTGAAAAAAAACATCGACCATCCTTTTATTGAAGATATTGTAGAAAACTGCTTTGATGAATACTTTCGTGAGCAAGTTTGTCAATATACCGGCTTTCAGGATATACCCTTTTCCTTTATTGGATCGGTAGGGTACAACTTCAGCACACAACTGCAAAGGGTTGCCTCAAAATATGGAGTCACCACAGGGAGATATCTGGTTTCACCTATGGAGGGGCTGATTGACTTTCATACCCGGGACAATAATCAGGATGGACTTTCTCTGCGTTTTTTTGGGGTTTAAATCCCGGTTTCGACCTGTATCATAAAATTCCAAAACCTTTTGGTGCCCATGGGGTGTTCGGGTGCATCATTGTAAGAAATATTCAGCTGCACCTTGTTAAGGTGGTTGGAAAAGTATTGCGTAAGACCAACCGTGTAAATATCCCTTTGGTTTTCCAGCTGGCTAATCGCATTATCAGGGCTAATATGGGTATACCTTGCTGCAAGTTCAAATTTTGAGGGGAATACATAGCTAAATTGGCTGTTCAGCCCCCATCCGGTATAAGAGTAAACGGATTGCTCAGACAGCTCATATATTTTCTGATTATCAATGTTTCTGCTGGCATATTCAGCAAAGAAAGCCCATCCATTGTACTTGGCTATAAGGTCGACAAAGCCAGAGACAATATTTTGCCGATCAGAGGAACCCACGCCTCTGTTGTCCAAAAAAGCTCCCCTTTGGCCCAGTGTTCTTACGGCTTGGTGGTTGTATGATGTACCAGCTCCTACGGATAATTTTGGGGTTTGCTCGCGCAGCAGGTCTCCTTCAAAAAAATCTCCGTCATCTTTGAAACCGCCCAGAGGTAAAAACTCCACCCTTCCAGTATAGCTTATCCCTTTACCGGTGGTTGTAATATTTCTGCCCACTCCCGAACTGATGGCAGCCTTGACTTTGTATTCAATATTTCCGGGTTTTTTATGCAAATAGGCCATGGCTCCAAAATCCCGATCAATATTAAAAATGGCATTTACCGCTGAGCGGTCGGTAAATTGCAATGCTCCACTGGAAACCACGCGTTGTCGATTGCCCGGAAGCTTACCTTGCCCAAAACCCATATAAAAATCAGGATGGAATGTGTAAAACACCATCGCATCCCTGATTATGTTTGGAAAACCTGAGTTGTCCCAGTCCTGGTCTCCCCTAGAAAAAGAAAGTTGCAGGTAATAGGTGAAATTTTCATTGCTGCCCAGAAAACCATCAAATCGAAGTCTTAGCCGTCTTACCGAAGCTTCAATTTGATCAGGAGTAAAATCAGAATGACTCACCGTGTTTACTCCCAGGCGGTTTTGCATCCTGAAACGGATATTCACTCCAAAAAGAGAGTCGGGATCAAAAAAGCCGAGCCCCTCATCAAAATTGATGACAGCTCGCTCATCTACTTCCCTTTGTGCAAATGTTTGGAACTTTAATCCAAACGTGAAAATGGTAAGGATTAAAACAAATTTGAAGGGTAATAATAATCGCAACATTTTTATTGTTTAATGGTTTTATATTATTGTTTTTGAACCAGCACATCAGCAATATGCATGGTTTTTAGTGGTAGGTTGTTTCTGGATATGTATCCCTGTAAGTGCATCAGGCAGGATGCTTCGGTGCTGATGATATATTCAGCCCCTGTTTTCAGGGCATTGTTCACCTTTTGCTCAGCCATGGATGTGGCAATGGCTTCATGCTTTATCGAAAAAGTGCCGCCAAACCCGCAACAATCCTCTGTATGATCCATCTCTATGATTTCAAGGCCTTTTACATGGGATAATAACTTTCGGGGTTCATCTGTTAGTCCATACTCCCGGAGGGCAGAGCAAGAGTCGTGTATGGTAGCAGTTACAGGAAAGCTGGCACCTAAATCTTCTTTGTTTAAATAGTTAACAAGGAAATCTGTAAATTCATAAATCTTACGACTGAGCTGCCTGTTTTCGTTGTGCAGGGCTGAGTTATCAAACATGCCTGGGTAATGATTTTTAATCATACCTATACAAGATGCCGATGGGCCTGTTACAATTGAATAGTCTTTAAAGTCATGGATAAACTTTTCAGCAACACATTTTGTCTCATCCCAAAAACCTCCGTTAAAAGCTATCTGTCCACAGCAGGTTTGATTGGGGTTGTACTGCACGTTTACTCCGCATTGCTCCAGTATTCTCACCATATTCATGCCCGTTTGGGGGTAAATCTGGTCAATAAAGCAAGGGATAAATATACCAACCTCCATAACAGGTATTTTTATTTCAACATTTATAGCACCCCAAAATGGTTGTCAGGATGTCTGGTAGTCTCTTTGTCTGATAATTTCGAAAAGTGCAATTCCTGTAGCAACAGACACATTGAGGGAGGCCGTTTTTCCTTTTTGGGGAATGGACACCGTGCTGTCAGCCATGGCAATACATGCCTTGGATATGCCTTTGTCTTCGGAGCCCATCACCAGAGCCACAGGTCCTTGATAAGCCTCCTGGTAGATGGTTTTGGGGGCTTTCTCATCCATTGCGGTTACATGCACGCCGCTCTCTTTTAAAAAGGCAATGCTTTCCAGGATGTCCCGTTCTTTACAAACAGGGATTCTGGAAAGTGAGCCGGCTGAAGTTTTCAGGGCATCGGCATTGATGGGGGCACTGCCCTTTTCTCCTACAACGATACCATGAGCCCCGGCACACTCCGCTGAGCGGGCAATGGCACCAAAATTACGGATATCTGTTATACGGTCTAAAATAATAAACAAAGGTGTCTCACCTTTCTCAAAAGCAGCCGGGATAAGTGTTTCCAACTTTTGGTATTCAATCAAGGAGGCCTGTGCAATAACCCCCTGGTGGTTTTTACGGGTTATTTTGTTGAGCTTTTCAGCTGGAACCATCTGGAAAGGAATCTGCTTTTGCCGGATAAGTTGGAAAAGCTGCTGAAAAGTATTTCCTATTAAACCTTTTTGAATCCAAATCTTTTCGGGAACTTTCCCTTCTTCAATAGCTTCCATTACAGGCCTGATGCCAAAAATGATGTTTTCCAAATCCTTAGTTTTTTATGGGTAAAAAAATTATCTGCCTTATTATGACTCATTACATTCTGCTACATAAACAGTTTTCGTAATGGCGCTGCAAAATTACGGATTATGTTTCAATTATTATTAGTTTAATAACAATCTGTCAGGGATAGCATTTATCTGGTACCATCAATGTGTACTCTACCTTCTCCATTTATCCACGGCCATGTTCCAGGCTCTGCGATAAGTTGTACTTCTTTCCAGCACCAGGTTGTTGTAAGAAAATCTGTTTACTTCTCTGGTAAAAGTAAATGATTGGGATGGCTCCTGGAAACTTTCCCGATAGTGCCAGTCTTCTCCGGTGTCACTACGGTACACTAAATCAGGAGGACCAAAAACAATATAAATCATTCCCCGGTCGGTTTGCCATCCGGGTTTATGTGAGCTAAAATACAGGTTGGCTTTCTCCACCCGGTTGTAATACCTTCTCATCAACGTTGAGGCCCTGTCGGGATTTCCTGTTGTTTTGATCCAGAACCGTTCGACTGCAAGGTCTGCATCTCCAAGGTCAAACAATTGCTCATACTCACCCGATGATGTAATATACCTCAACGGCATCAGCATATCTTCGGTTTCTAGCAAGTAGGGATATCCTTCATGAAAGCTATAGGACGAAAACCCACTCCTGGGTAAGTCGGGATGATGAAAATAATACAGGCCGTGATCGGGCAGGGAAAATGTTGCTTGTCCCTGGGTAAATTTTAGTGTGTATGAGGTGTCGGGTTGGAGGTTGGGTTGGTCAATGGTTTGTTCTAGAACGTATGGAGCAGCAGGTATTTGCCTGGGTTGGGGAAAATATTTTAAATCAATCTCAAAATGGATGCTGTCAGAATAATGGGCTGTTAACTCCCTGTTTACAGGCAGAAAAAAAGGTGCGTAAAAGGTGTCTTCCTGTTCACCCGAACCAAAATAGAAAAACTGGGCAGCATAAGGATGGGTTTTGTCTATGTAAAATGACTGACTATGACGTGCTCGGCGATGCAGGTCTTCCAGTTCCAGGAAGAGTTGAAAAACTTTTCTGCCGGGGGTAGGGATTGTGATAGTTTCACTAATCAAACGACTATCATCCAGCCTCAGGGTATCAGTAAATTGGATATGAGCGCTATCCAAAGGTGTTTTACTATCATACGATTCAAATATGTACCAGTTCAGTCGATATCTGCCCAGAAAATGATCTTCCCGTGTACCCCTTACATGCAGCAGTTGTGATGCTGGAAAATGGTACCTGACCTGGGTTTTACCCTCCTCAAGGTGGTAAACTTCATACTTGGGCGTCAAATCACTCAGCGCCATATTGTACAGATGGGCCAGGTTGATTTGGTCTATTCTTTTCTGGGGACGGCATCCGGCCAAAAACAGGGTGAAGATAGCAGTAAAAATGAGTGTTTTTGTTTTCATAAACCTACGGTTTTGGATGGAGACACACCAGCCCTGGTAAATAAATAGGAATATATAATTCAATAAAGCAGATTTTGCACAGATTGCTTTTAACCGTTTGTTTTGTAAAAATACAACTTTTGAAGTCCTGTTACATATTTTAACTTTTCCTTCCTGTTAAACCATATAACTCTTAGGAAACCGACTTCAGAATCTCTTAACAAACCTTTGTAAACCTTGTTTATGGTTGTATTGCAAGGGTGAAAAGTTAAATCTCATTAAAAAAATAAAATTCTCATGAGCCAAACGGGCAAACTTTCCTGTAATATAAATAATGAAAGACAATTTGTCTAAAAAAGCAAATGGTTTATAAATTAAAACATTTAATTATGAGAACAATAATTTACATTATCGCATTCATGCTGATTTATTCCTCATCGAATGCCCAATCATCCCAACAAAGAGTTGAAGGTTTACAAACCCAACCCACCAACTCAGATTACAACACAGTAATACAAACCGGTGAAAAATCGTTTAATACCTCTATTTTTTCGCCGGAATATGCGCCACCCACCCAAAAAACACAGGGTTTTGTACCGGATACAAGAAATTTGAACCCTGCGGCGGGTGTATACCATGGTTCTGCAAGTGCTACCTATACGGATGGCGATATTCTCACAGATTATAATACAGGTCCTGATGCTGATGATTATTCCGATTGCCCGGGCACCCTTGTGGTTACCATTCCATATGGTGCTGTTATCACCGGAGTGGATGTATATTATGAAATGACTGCCATAGGCGCAGGCTGGATGAGTGATCAGCGCTCGCGGATTGTTAATACCAATAGTGGCGGGTCGGAAGAAGACAGCTACCACATGGGATCAGGTGGTCAGACAGGTACCTACATTTACCAAAGGTCGGGATTGGATATAGCCAACGATGTTGAGGATGGTGGTAATATTACATTCGAGCTACATGCTTTCCGCACCTACGGAAATTCAGACGAAGGATGTGATGCAGAGTACAATATTGTAGATGATGGTACATGGAGCGTAACCGTTCATTACACAGCCCCCTTGCCGTTTTACGATGACTTTGAAGGGGAGGAGCTGGCAGCTTCGTGGACCCAATATATTTATGGGTCGG
>SLQX01000013.1 GCA_007131245.1 Bacteroidales bacterium | reverse complement strand
GATCACAAAGTATGGTGGACACCCGGTGACTGGGATATTTATGAACATCTTTACAGCACCACTTTGTTTTCAGAAATTGATGCCACCACCAAACGTGACCATCCTAACCTGGCGCAAACCTATATTCCGGTAAATGCCGTAAACACCCCTGTTACCATGCAAACACAACAAGGGCTGCATCTGAGTTTTCATGAAGCTGCATTAATTGATTATGCAGGTATTACCCTTGAGATCGATGCCGAGAACCTGCAGATGCGCAACAACCTGGTAGGTACAGAAAGGGAAGACTACAAAGTTATTCAAAACACTCCTTTCCAAACCCCCTGGCGCACAATCCAGATAGCCCGGCAAGCCACCGACCTGATTGAATCTAATCTGATTGTAAACCTTAATGAGCCCAACAGACTTGGAGATGTTTCCTGGCTTAAGCCCACAAAATATATGGGCATTTGGTGGGAGATGCATTTGGGCAAATCTACCTGGGATTATTCTGCCAGCCAGGATATGAGTACCTGGATTGGGGCTGAACCCCACGGTAACCATGGTGCAACCACCGAAAATGCCAAAGCATATATAGATTTTGCTTCGGAACATGGAATAGGGGCACTACTCATTGAAGGCTGGTATACCGGATGGGAAAACTGGATAGGTACCGAAGACCGGGAGGGTATCTTTGATTTTGTTACCCCCTATCCCGACTTTGACCTTGAAGAAGTGGTTGATTACGCCAAGGAAAAGGGGGTGAGGCTGGTAATGCACCATGAAACTTCATCAGCCGTCACTACCTATGAAGAACAGCTGGATACGGCTTATGCTTTAATGGAACACTATGGTTATGATATGGTAAAAACCGGGTATGTGGGTACCATCATCCCACGTGGTGAGTACCATCATGGCCAGTGGATGGTAAACCACTATATGCGGGTTGTGGAAAAAGCTGCAGAACACAGAGTTATGGTCAATGCCCATGAGCCCATTATGGCTTCAGGTTTGCGTCGCACCTACCCCAACGATGCCACCCGGGAAGGGCTTAGGGGGCAGGAGTTTAATGCCTGGGCCACCGATGGAGGCAATCCGCCTGAGCATTTACCCATTGTGGCTTTTACACGGATGCTGGCAGGCCCCATTGATTATACACCGGGTATTTTCAACATCAAGATGGAGCCCTACCGCGATGAAAACCAGGTAAACACCACACTGGCCCAGCAGCTGGCGCTGTACGTGGTGATTTACAGTCCCATGCAGATGGTGGCCGATTTACCCGAGTATTATGACGGGCACCCGGCTTTTCAGTTTATTAAAGATGTGGGTGTAGACTGGGAGGAATCGCTTGTGCTCAATGGTGAAGTGGGGGAGTATGTTACCATTGCACGCAAGGAGCGGGAAACCGGTAACTGGTTCCTGGGGAGCATCACCAATGAAGATGCACGCGAAATAACTGTGAAGACCGATTTTCTGGAACCCGGTGAGCGATATGATGTGGTATTGTATGCCGATGGTGAAGAGGCACATTGGGATGACAACCCTACCGCCTATGTTATTGAAGAAGTGGATGCCGATCCCGATTCAGAAATAACCCTCAGGCTTGCCCCCGGCGGGGGAGCAGCCATTAGCTTTATGCGTCAGGTTCCGGAGTGGTAGCACCCGTATGCATCAGCTTTCTGCAGATATGTGACTAAAAAAAGGAGACAGCCCGCGAAGGGTGTCTCCTTTTCAATTATTAAACCAAAACCAACTAAAAACTACTTATGCTGCCGGTTCTTACAGGCAGTATTCTTGTAAATCCCTCTTCCAGTGATATGAATGTTTCTGTGCTGGTCACCTCCACAATGGATTGAATGTTTTCCACAATGACCTTTTTAAGGTGCTCATTGTTTTTGGTTAAAACTTTAACAAACAGGGAGTACTTACCAGATATGTGGTGACATTCCACTATTTCAGGAATTTCCCTTATTTTTTGAAACACTTGTTGGTGTGTAGAATTGGCATTGAGATTAACCTGGATGCCGATGTAGGCACAGGTTTGGTATCCAAGTCCCTTGGGGTTTAGGTTAAATTGCGACCCTTTGATAACCCCTGCATCCAAAAGTTTTTGCACACGCTGATGGACAGCTGCACCACTGATTCCGCAAATGCGTGCTACCTCCAGGAAGGGCATACGTGCGTTACGGGTTAGTATTTCCAGGATTTTCTGATCGGTCTTGTCAATCTGAAAGCTACCACTCATTTTCAACCGGGTTTAATTATAATATTTTGTAAAAGTAATACAAATTTGCCGAAAGTGTAAGCAAAATCACATGAAAAGGTGAGTAATTATTTATTTTTTAGGTGTTATAATTCAAAATCATTATTTTTGCTGCATTCAGAACGGTTTCAAAACGATTAGATTCACATAAAAAATAAAAGACAACATTATGAAATTTGACCCGGCATCCAACATCCAGGATTTACTCCAGTTCGGAGAACATGGTGACGTAAATCCCTCCATAACCGATTCGGCAACCTACACCTTTATGCAGGCCAAAACCATGGTGGATACCTTCCATGGCGAGCAAGAGGGCTGCTTTTTGTATTCTCGCCACTGGAATCCATCCAACCGCTACCTGGCCGATGCACTGGCCACCATGGAAGGAACCCAAAGTGCATGGGTAACTGCCTCGGGAATGGCAGCCATCACTTCTGCTATTTTGCAGCTTTGCCAATGTGGCTCACACATAGTGTCGTCGGTTACCACTTATGGCGGTACCTTTGCTTTCTTGGCCAACTATCTGAAAAAGTTCCAGATTGATGTTACCTTTGTTGATCCCACCGATCATAAGCAAATAAAGGAGGCCATTCGCCCTGAAACAACGCTCATCTATACCGAAACCATGACCAACCCCCTGTTGCAGATTTGCGACATCGAAGGTCTGGCCAAAATAGCTAATGATCATGGTATCAAGCTGATGGTTGATAATACTTTTACCCCCATGATTGTGGCTCCTGCCAAGCTGGGTGCGCACATTGTGGTTTACAGTATGACCAAATTTATCAATGGTAAAAACGACTGTGTCGCCGGAGCCATTTGTGCCGATGAGCAGTTTATCAACGATCTGGCAGATGTTAACACCGGAACAGCCATGCTTCTGGGGCCTGTGCTTGACCCGCTGCGCTCTTCCAGTATCCACAAAAATTTACATACGCTGCATATTCGCATGAAACAGCACAGCCACAATGCTATGTTCCTGGCCAAGAAATTCAAAGAGATTGGTCTGAAGTTCAACTATCCCGGTATGCCCGAACACCCCCAGTTTGATTTGTTCAAAAAAATCATGCATCCTGACTTTGGCTTTGGCGGAATGATTGCCATAGATATGGAAACTGCTGAGAGGGCCAGTCAACTGATGGAGAAGATGCAGGAAAAAGGGGTGGGCTACCTGGCCGTGAGCCTTGGGTACTTTAAAACTTTGTTCAGCAACTCTGGCAAAAGCACCTCCAGCGAAGTACCTGAAGAGGTGCAAAAGAAAATGGGCATGTCAGAGGGGCTTATCCGTTTTTCTGTTGGCCTGGACAATGATATTGAGAGAACCTTTAACTTGATTCATGAGAGCTTGAAAGAATTAAGGTTTGTTTAAACTGCCTTTTTTGAAGGTCGTTTCTTGCGCACCTCTGAAGTCCATGCGGCTTCAGAGGTTTTTTTATGGTTGAGGAGGTTGTGGCAAAACGGCCATGAAAGATTCCGGCTACTGCCCATGAACCGGTGTTTTTGAATCGGGAGATGGGATTTTTGCCTTGCAGGTTGTTCAAAAGTTGTAATAATCATTAACTTTGAGCAGCAGGTTGCTGTATCATGGCTGCCATTTAAAAAAAACATTTATGAAAGTTGTGGTTGCACTATTGCTCGCTGTTTCTTTTTTTGTGCTGCTGCGTGGGGCCTGGTATTTCCTGCGTATGGCTACCCGAAACAAAAGCTACCACCACTATACCCTGAGGGTTTTCCCGTGGGTTGAGCGTTTTGTATGGTTGGCTTTTATTTTTTATACCCTTCAGTCCTTTTTTTTGCATAGCACCGTTTATCCCTTTGTAATCATTAGTCTTGCTGTGGTAATAACTTTGCTGTTTGGTTGGCTGGTATTGCGAGACTGGCTTTTGGGTGCGGTAGTGCGTTCGGAGCATGCCCTTGAACCAGGTGTTTTTATTAAGACCGGCAATTATTCCGGAGCCATATCGTCCCTGGGGTTTCTTTCATTGGAAATTCAGAAAGAAGATGGAGAAAAAATAAAAATACCTTACAGCCAGGTAAACAGGAACATGTTAGCCCAAAATCCCGACAAAGGTTATGGGAAAAGTCACCGGGTGAGTGTGCGTTTGCCACAGCACCAGGGAGCACAAAAAATTCAACAGCTGTTAAAGGCAAAAATCCTGGAACTTCCCTGGGTGGTGGCCAGCGCAAAAATTGAAATTGAGTTAACACCGGTAGATAATCAATATGTTGCCCGTATACAATTTGTTTCTGTGAAAGACGATATGGCTGCTAAAACAGAAGAGATCATCCGGCTGTATGCGGAGAAGCATGCTGTAAAAGACAACTAAAAAAGCAAGTACTATGGGTTTGGATGCACTTTTTATGACAGAGGTAATCGAGGTAATGGAAAATTTTCTTGCAAAGGACCGTCCGCCTAAAGAGATGCGTGACGAGCTGGATATTACCTACGAAATCGAGGGGCAAAGTATTTTTGTTTTTGAGGTTCGTCCTCGCTGGAATCAGCCCGATAAATACCAAAAGACCCCCATCATCAGGACAACCTGGCAAAAATCAAAAAAAAGATGGAAAATATACTGGATGCCATCTGATTTGAGATGGCATGGTTATGAGCCAAAGATGTATATTAAAAACCTGAATGAGTTTATTGACGTTCTTCGTAAAGATGAACATGGGGCATTTTGGGGTTAACAAGGGGCAGGCTTTTGAAATGCATTAGTCGTGATGCATTTCCACAATACTTCCGTCCTGGAAAGTCATTCTCCTGATGCGAATACCATCCTGGTCAAAAATGGTCCAGCGGCCCTGCTTTACTCCATCCACGTATTCACCCCTCTCACGCACCCTTCCATTGGCATAAAAGGCTGTGAAAGTGCCATGCAGCCGGTTGTCTTTAAAGCTTTGCTCCCTGATTTTTCGGCCTCTTTCATCGTAGAAAAACCAGCTTCCCTGCTTGAAGTTGTCTTCATACCTGCCTTCTTCCATTATTTCACCATTGGCATAATACTGGGCAAAGTCTCCGTGCAGCAGTCCTTTTTCATAGTGGGCAACCCGTTGCAGGTTCCCGTCATCAAACCAGTGTGTAGCTTTTCCATGGCGGACACTTTCGGTGGTGTCGGGTACAATTTTGTAGTGCACCTCGTATCTTTTATTGCCGTTGTCATGCCAGCCTTCCCATTTGCCATCCATTCTTGCCTTGTTAAAGGAGCCCCTGTCTTTTTTACTTCCGTTTTCATACCAGCTAACCCACTCACCGTGCTCAAGGTTGTTCATAAAAGGTCCTTGGTGGCTTTTATCACCTGATTCATACCATACGGTCCATGTTCCGGTGCGTTTATCATTTTCAAAAACACCCTCTCTGAGCTTTTCGCCGGTGGTGTAGTAGTAGGTCCAGGTGCCTTCCCGCTTACCCTGTTCAAAATCACCCTTGCTGGCTTTGTTTCCGTTTTCAAAATAAAATACCCAGGTGCCCTGCTGAAGGCTTTCTACCGACTTCCCTTCCATCTCTTTGTTGCCATTTTCAAACCACCAGGTGGCATAACCATGCAGGCGGTTGTCTTTATAGCTGCCCTCAAACTCTTTTTGCCCGTCCTCATTAAACTGTACCGTAGTTCCGTTCCTCTTGTCGTTGCGGTATTCTGATTTTTCCTTTACCCTTGCGTCTTCATAGTAAAAAATCCACTCACCCTGTTTCTCGCCCCCCTGGATGCCTCCCTGCATCTCTAGTTGACCATTGGGGTACCAGGTTTTACTTGTGCCAT
This sequence comes from Bacteroidales bacterium, assembly GCA_007131245.1. Taxonomy (GTDB): domain Bacteria; phylum Bacteroidota; class Bacteroidia; order Bacteroidales; family UBA7960; genus SKVR01. The sequence continues at coordinate 42,376 of SLQX01000013.1, read as the reverse complement.
CACCATGTTCTATCTCTGCCCATTTTTGCCCATCCTCAAACCAGAACTCCCACATCCCGGCTTTTTCATCGTGTTCATAGATTCCTTTTGACCAAAGCTGGCCGCTTTCATAAAAATACTGGTACTCACCGTGTTTTAAGTCTTGTTCCTTGTACCCCTTTTCCCGTAAATGGCCGTTGGGATAAAAGGCTTCGTAGGCAAAGGTTTCGTAATTATAGGTTTCTTTAAGATGGCCTGCAGTGTCGTAGAACTTCCATAATCCTGCGCGGTCATCCATCTCATAGCTGCCGGTTTCTTTCTTTTGGCCGTTTTCGTGAAAGTACTCCCATTCTCCGGTTTTTCTACCCTGGTCCCAGGGTCCGGCTTTTTTTACAATACCATCTTCATAAAATCCGGTAAAACGCTCTTCCTCAAAATCAATTTCATAGTCTTTGGCTTCATCCGCATCAAAAAAACTCCAGATACCTGTTTGGGTGCCCATATCATAAGTGCCTTGTTTGCGCAGGTTGTTGTCCTGGTCGAAGTACTCCCATTGGCCATGTTTCTCGCCATCACTATAGGGCCCCTGACCAGTGAATTGGCCGTCCTGGAGACGAACTGACGGGGTTTGCCCCCATGCATTTGTGAATAAAAAAGCACCAATGATTGCAAGCCCTGAAACAAGGGCCATCGGAAAATATCTTTGAAGAATTTGCATGTTTAGAGAAAATAAAGTTTTGAAGAGTAACGCCATAGCTTTTGCAAAATTATAAAAAACCAAGGCAATGTAAAAGGCAGGCATATAATTTTTCAGGGAAAACTAACAGGCTTATAAATCCCTGTTATAAAACCCCAAACATGATGACTGCTCCTGTTAACAGCTTACAGTTGATACATATTTAATAGTTTGGCGGGAAGGCAGAAAAATCTTCCCTTTAGCTCCCCCTGTCTTTTGAAAAAATTCATAGCTTCGCTAAAAAAACCAATAGATGGAGCCAAAACCCTTTGTCGTTTATAAATCCTCCGCCGGTAGTGGCAAAACCTACACCTTGGTAAAGGAGTATCTGAAAATCATTTTACAGGATCCTCAGAAAATTCGCAACATCCTTGCCATAACCTTTACCAATGCTGCGGCAGCGGAGATGAAAGAGCGGATCATTGAAGCCCTGGGGCGCTTATCGGCCCTTGCCGGAAAGACACCGAACAACCAGGACCCTCAAAGCCTGAAGTTGCTTGAAAATATTCAGGGAGAGATAGCCATGAAACCCACTGAAATTATTCGCAATGCCCGGCATGCCCTTACCATCATACTACATAATTATGGTGATTTTAGTGTGAGCACTATCGACAGTTTTGCTCATAAAATTATCAGAAGTTTTGCCTTTGATTTGCGTTTACCGGTCCATTTTGATGTGGAGCTCGACCAGTCGCAACTGCTGACTCAATCCATCGATTTGCTTGTGAGCCGCACTGGCAGTGAAGCTGCCCTGACCCGTTTGCTGGTTGACTATATTGAATCGCGGACCGATGATGAAAAAAGCCATTACATTGAATATGACATGGCGCAGCTTGCCAAAACGCTTATGGATGAAAAAGGGTCGTTGTACATCGACAGCTTGCGGGAAGTCAGCCTTGAAGACTTCAGTGAAATACACCGCAATCTCAATCAGGGGATAGGCTCCTTTGAGGAAGATGTTAGAACCATTGCCAGCCATGCTATGCAGCTTATCAGGCAGGAGGGTATAGCCCCCGACATGTTTTACCGTGGTAAGCAAGGTATTGCCGCCTACTTTCAGAACCTGACTGAAGGTATGGTGAGTGATAAAATCGTTCCCAATTCCTATGTTCAGAAAACCATTGACGAAGATAAATGGATAGCCGGCAAAGCTGATGCCTCTGCTAAGAGCGCCATCGAAGCTGTCAGTGGCAAGCTGCGTGAATATTATTTGCAAATACAAAGCGTGGCCGAGGAGCGGTTGGACACTTACAAAGTCCAAAAACTTATCAAAAAACACCTTTTCCCCATGGCTGTGCTTTGTGAGCTGGAAAATGTGATGGATGAAATCAAGTCGGAAAATGCACTCCTGCATATTTCGGATTTCAATAAAAAAATATCAGAAATTGTAGCAGTAGAGTCGGCCCCTTTTATTTACGAGCGCATTGGTGAGCGTTACTACCATTTCATGATTGATGAGTTCCAGGATACATCGGGCCTCCAGTGGCAGAACCTGTTGCCCCTGGTTGACAACTCACTGGCATCGGGCCATAAAAACCTGGTGGTGGGTGATGGCAAACAGGCCATCTATCGCTGGCGTAATGGTGACGTGGAGCAGTTTGCCAGTTTGCCGCAAATTCCTCAAAGTATCCAGGCAGATGCGCGGCCCCAATGGGAACAAACACTGCAAAGGAACTACCAGGAAAAGCCGCTGAGAACCAATTGGCGTTCACTACCCGAAATTATTGCTTTCAACAATAGCTTTTTTGAATTTGCCAAAACCTACCTTCCCGATACCTTGTCGCATATCTACGACGATCAGCGGCAGGAAACGCTGCCAGACAAAACCGGTGGCTATGTAAGTGTAGAGTTTGTGGAGGCCAGCCAGGGAGAGGAAAACGGGTATGTTGAACAAACACATTCACGCATTCTGCAGGTTATTCATGAGTTGAAACAAAACAACCACCCCCTGAGCGACATTAGTATATTATGCCGTTCGAACCATGAAGCCAGCCAGGTTGCCCGATTCCTGGTAGAAAGAGGGCTGAATGTGATTTCTTCCGAATCGTTGCTGCTTAACCAGTCACCAAAGGTTGGTTTTATGCTTTCGGTGATGCGCCTGATGATGGATCCCAATGATGAGGTAAGCCTTACGGCATTTTTACACTTTATGATTAAGGAGAAAAAGACGGGAGAGAGTATGCACCAACTGCTTTGTACGTTGAAACATAGTGGGGGGCCGGATGCCCCTCAGAAAGGGACGGTTTTGGAGAAACTTGGTGAATATATGGAAAAGAAGGGTTTTGATTTTTCTTTTGGAGAGTCAGGGCACCTGGGACTTTATGAATTGGGAGAAAATATTATCCGCAGTTTTTTTGGACAGGGACCCCCGGATCCGTTTTTGGCTTTTTTCATGGATGTGCTGTTCGATTACAGTAATAAATATGTGAATTCGGTTTCTGACTTCCTGGAGTGGTGGCAGGATAATGCGGGCAAATATTCGGTGGTAGTACCAGAGGGTGTAGATGCAGTACAGGTGATGACCATCCATAAATCCAAAGGTTTACAGTTTCCGGTGGTGATCTATCCCTTTGCCGATAAAGACTTTTCCAGGCCCGGCAAAGAAGGAGAATGGGTGAAACTGGAAGGGGTCCCAGGGACTGGTCAACTGGAAATCGCCTGGCTGAGTATATCCAAAGCCATGGAGGGTACCCCTTACCAGGAGATTTGGGAAAAGGAGATGGGGAAAACATTGCTGGACTTGCTTAATACTGTATATGTGGCATTTACACGAGCCGTGCAAAAACTTTTTGTGTTTACCAAGTACCCCCGTTCAGGAAAATTCTCATCCAAAAATTTTGCAGGTTTTTTGCAACAGTATCTTGTTGAAAAAGGTTTGTGGAATGACCAGCAACGGGTATTTGATTTTGGCGAAAATACGGAACCCGCTAAGTCTTCTGCCATTGCAAACGGAGAAACTTCGTCAGGGGAATATGATACCTACATTTCCAGGTCATGGGCTGATAAAATTACCGTGCGCTCCAAGCAGCTTGAGCAGGGGGGGGCTGAAGCTGCTTCCACCGAAAGAGGCTCTTTCATCCACCAGGTTATGGAAAGGATTCATGCTTTTGATGATGTGAACAAAGTGCTTGACCAATTGCAAACCCAGGGACAAGTTGACGATAAGGAAAAGGACAAATTGCAGGAAACCATTGCTGCCGTTTTGCAGCTGGAGCCCCTCAAACCATTGTACCGCCGGGGCGTAAAAGCTAAGAATGAATGTGGTATGTATGACCGGCAAGGAAGATTTTTCAGGGCAGACCGTGTGGTTTTTGAAAAAGACAGGGTTGTTATCATTGATTTTAAAACCGGGCACCCCCACCCATCCCATAGAAAACAAATTCAAAACTATGGCAGGATTCTTCAAGATATGGGGTATATGAAGATAGAAAGGTATTTGGTGTATCTGGATTTATGTAAATTAGAATTGGTCTAAATTAAAAATACCTTCCCTGAAACAATTTGGCAGTTCATTAGAAGGTTTAATCAGGAAATTATTTGTACTTTAACCGCCCAAAAGAACATCCGGGGCGGAAAAGCTAAGTGGTTTGAGGAAGGACTGTTATAGTGTGGGTTGAAATCCAGTATCAACCCAACTTGCATTGATGTATTTCCCGTTACAGTCAATAGTCATGGTGATGTTTCTTTTGACCTGTGCATCGCCGGTTAGGGTTGTTGCAGAAACAACCCGGACAAGAGGCAGTAAGAGGTATTGATGATAAATCCGCCAGACGGATTTTCCCAAACACACATGTTTGAACAAAACAAATCTAAAAATCATAAAGCATGAACCCACAAGAGATTATCAGTAAGCACGAACCCACCCAGGACAATCTGCTAAACATCCTTCATGATTTACAGAACCATCACTCGGAAAGTTACATCCCTGCTGAATTCATGGATTTGGTTTCAGATTATTTAAATATGACCAAAAGTGCTGTATATGGTGTGGTGGACTATTACTCTATGTTAAGCGTAAAGCCGAGAGGCAGGTATATCATCCGGGTTTGCATATCGCCTGTTTGCCACATCAAAAATGCCCCCGGGATTATGGATGTGCTAAGCAAACAGCTGGATATTAGGGTTGGGGAAACCACCACTGACAAATTATTTACACTGGAAGGGGCCGAATGCCTGGGACAATGCCAGGAAGCTCCTGCCATGATGATCAACGAAAAAGTATACAATAACCTCACCCAAAAGAGGATTGAAAAAATCATTGCAAGCTACCAATAAGCTCAGGGTGTTTTTGCCAGTCCAAAACTACTTTTGTGCAGAAACAACAACAGCACCAATTACTCGGAGCAGGTAAAAAACAAAAAATGGTCAAATCAGAAAACCATCAGCCATGATAAAAGAAACCAGAATCACACTAAAAAATATTGGTAAGATTAACCCCGAGAGCATTGATGACTATATTGCAGTAGGTGGTTACCAGGGTTTAAAGAAAGCCCTCACCATGGAGCCTTTTAGTGTAATTGATGAAATGCTGGAAGCAGGGCTCCGGGGCAGGGGAGGCGCAGGGTTTTCCACCGGGATGAAACAAAAATTCACCAGTAAGTCATGCCAGGAATGTCCACAGCGGTATGTTGTTGTAAATGCTGACGAGGGAGAGCCGGGCACTTTCAAAGACCGTGTAATAATGGAGCAGGATCCACACCTATACCTTGAGGGTACTATCATTGCCGCCTATTCCATACAAGCCACCAAAGGGTACATATACCTGCGTGGTGAATATCATGACTCCATTTTAAAAACCCGTAAGGCAATTGAAAGTGCATACGAAAGAGGTTTCCTGGGGAAAAATATTTTGGGTTCAGGTTTTGATTTTGATGTGGAAATACGGCTTGGCGCCGGCTCTTACCTTTGTGGCGAGGAGCTTACTATGCTTGAGTCGCTGGAAGGTAAACGTGGTAATCCGCGTATTAAGCCCCCTTTCCCTGCAGAAAAAGGTGTTTTTGGTGCACCCACCCTTGTAAATAATGTGGAAACCCTGGCCAATGTGCCCCTGATTGCCAAAAATGGCAAGGAGTGGTATCGCCAGTTTGGAACGGAGCGTTCAGCAGGCACCAAAATTTTTACAGTAAGCGGGCAGGTGAATAAGCCGGGCCACTACGAGGTGGAAATGGGAATCACATTGCGCCAACTTATCAACGATTTGTGTGGTGGCATGCAGGATGGCAAACCTTTCAAGGCAGCCTTGCTGGGAGGGGCAGCCGGTACTTTTGTGGACCAAAGTATGCTGGATGAAAGAATGACCTACGACAACCTCACTGAGAAAGGAGCAACCCTGGGCTCAGGGGCGGTGATAGTAATGGCTGAGAAAGACTCCATATATGAAGTGCTGCATTCCTGTCTGCGCTTTTTCAAACATGAGTCGTGCGGTAAGTGTGTACCCTGTCGTGTGGGGACTACTCAAATGGTCCGGGATTTGATAAAGCTCAAAAATGGTGTAAACGACAAAAAAAGCTTGATAGAGAAGTTGGTGAAAGACAGCAAAATGATCGCCTCTACCTCGCTTTGTCCGTTGGGCCAGTCACCCATATTGCCCATGGAGTCAGCAGCACGGTTTTTTACAGATGAACTGGTAAAAGAACATTAAAAATTGATGCCAATAGTTCAATACATGACAGGATTAAAACCGGGTACTTGCAGAGAGCAGAATTTTACACCACACAAATTGAATCTCATGATGCTACAAAGAATCATAAACCATACAGTGTTGTAAAAGGAGGCTGTTTAAGCCTTACAGCGGGTAATGAACCCGTTTAAAAACCCTTAAAAAAACCGGCGAGTATTAAAAAATACTACAAAATTTTATACCTATGAGTAAACTCATCAACCTGACCATTGATAATCAAAAAATACAGGCTCCTGAAGGGGCAAACTTGCTGCAGGTAGCCAAGGATAATGGCATTGAAATTCCCCATTTGTGTTATCACAAAAAACTTACTCCCACTGGTGCTTGCCGTCTTTGTGTTGTAAAGGTGGAAGGGATGCGTGGAATGGTAGCTTCCTGCGCCATAAAAGCCGAAGAAGGAATGGATGTGACCGCTTTTGATGACGAGCTGGAAGAAGCCCGCAAATATCTGCTTGACTATCTGTTGTCGGAACACAATGAGCAATACGATGGTAATTATTACGACGAGTTCAGGGACTTGAAACTTCGTTACGGCCTTGATAATCCCGAAAATCGTAAGTTCCCATCTATCTGGAAGGAGCTCAACTACCCGGTGGACGATACTTCCCCGGTACTCAGGTACGATGCTTCCAAGTGCATCAAGTGTTTCCGTTGTATCAAAGCGTGTGATGAGGTGCAGGGAAAGAATGTGCTCTCTTTTGCCCAGCGCGGAATCACATCTTACATTATTGGAGGTTATGACCACTGGAAAGAATCGGAATGTGACGGGTGTGGGGAGTGCATCCAGCTCTGCCCTACCGGGGCCATTGTGGAAAAACCCCATGCAAAGCAGATCAATGTGGAAAACGGTATAGAAAAAGTTCGTACCACCTGTCCTTATTGTGGCGTGGGTTGCCAGCTGGAACTTTGGGTTCAGAACGGAAAAATTGTACGCTCCAACGGTGTGGAGGATGTAAGTCCTAACTATGGAAGGCTGTGCGTAAAAGGGCGTTTTGGTTATGAATACAACCAACACAAGGATCGACTTACCACCCCTTTGATTAAGAAAAACGGAAAGTTTGAAGAGGCCAGCTGGGACGAAGCACTCGATTTGATTGCCCGAAAATTTAAAGAGATAAAAGAAAAGCACGGCCCCACAGCACTAGCCGGCTACAGCTCAGCCAAAACCACCAACGAGGATAATTATTTGTTTTCGAAGCTTGTACGAATTGCTTTTGGCAGCAATAATGTGGATTATTGCACCCGCCTTTGCCATGCTTCCACAGTTACGGCTATGCTGAGGTCACTGGGCGACGGGGCGGGTAGCAACTCCATCGAAGATTACGAGAACTCCGATTGTATGCTGTTTACAGGCAACAACATCATAGAAACCCATCCTGTAACGGCCACCTTTGTGAAAACTGGCAAGCGAAAAGGGGGCAGGATTATCATTATGGATCCCAAATGGACCCCCCTGGTGAAGTATGCCGATATTTGGCTGCAGCCAAAGCTGGGAACGGATGTGGCATTGCTCAATGGTATGATACGCACTATTATCCATGAAAACCTTATAGACAAAGACTTTATTGAAAAGCGTGTGGATGGAGGTATGAAGTCGTTCAAGGCGTTGAGTGAACTGACGGAGCAATATACCCCGGATTATGTGGAAAAGATCACAGGAGTACCTGGTGAATTGATGCAGGAAGCCGCCCGTATTTATGCAAAGGCACAGAAACCATTGATAGCTACGGGTATGGGATTCAGCCAGCAGGTAACAGGCACACACAATGTATTCAGCCTTATTAATATGTGTTTGATTACCGGCCAGATAGGGAAGGAAGGGGCCGGCCTGAACCCACCACGGGGTCAAAACAATGTGCAGGGAGCTTCTGATGTGGGTGCTTCACCCTTCACCTACCCTGGCTACATTCCTGTAACAGATGATGAAAACCGTCAACGGGTAGCCAAAATTTGGGGAGTCCCTTATGAAAGCCTGGATGGCGAAAAAGGGCTGTCTACAGTGGAGATTATGCAGGCTGCCTATGATGGCAAGGTAAAAGGCTTGTATATTATGGGAGAAAACCCTATGGTTACCGACCCTAACCTGAATCATACCCTTGAAGCCATTAAGAAACTTGAATTTGTGGTGGTGCAGGATATTTTCCACACGGAAACCACACCCTATGCCGACGTGATTTTGCCTGCAGCAGGCTTCGCAGAGAAAAATGGCACGGTGGTAAACAGCGACCGCCGGGTGTTGCGAATGCATCCGGCCGTTAACCCACCCGGGCAAGCCCGTCAGGACTGGGAAATCATCACTGAGGTGGCCCGGAGAATGGATAGCTCCATTGGTGAATATAACGATGAGTCGGAAATATGGGAAGAGCTACGAAAGGCTGCTCCTATTTTTACCGGGATTAACTACAAGCGGCTGGAGGAGCATGGTATTCAATGGCCATGCCCTGATGAGAATCACCCCGGAACTGCTACACTTTTCCTGGACAAGTTTAATACACCCAACGGACTCGGAGTGCTCCACCCTGTCCATTATGCAGAGCAGTCAGAAAAGGCAAATGCTGACTTTCCGTTTTTGCTCAACAGTGGACGGATTCTCTATCAGTATCACTCATCCACCATGTCGCGACGCAACGATTCGCTCAATGAATTTGCCAACCAGGCCTATGTGCTGATGCATGAGGAAGATGCCCGCAAACACCAGTTCATGGAGGGCGACAAGGTGAAAATAACCTCCAAACGCGGTGAGCTTCAAACAGTCATAAAGGTGAGCAACCATGTGTTACGGGGAGAGTTGTTTATGCCCTTCCACTACAGCGAGGCACCTGTGAATAACCTTACCCGGGATGAGCTGGATCCATACTCACGAATAGCACCCTTCAAACTTTCGGCGGTGAGGGTTGAAAAAGTCCGGTAACCGATTTGCGAAATATTTGGGTTTAAGGCCTGGTCATATTTGTCGGGCTTTAAAACGAATATTTCAGGGAGAGATACCAGGCTGAACCTGCTTCTTGGAATAGGCTTTCATCCCCGCCCACAAAGATCTGAGACAAAATATCCAGGTCGAGGTTGGTAATCAGCGACCAGCTGGCTTGGGGAGAAATAAAAAAGGAATCCTGATCGGGTAAAGCCATCACCGCCATGGTTCCGCTGAAAATGGGTGTGAACGGATGCTGCAGGCTTGTGGTGATGGCATATTCCGAGAACATGATGTTGTCGGGTGTTAAGGGTTGTTCCATCAGCAGTGCGATCTGATGGAAGGGTTCAAATCCACCGTTGTAAAGAAATTCTAATACAGCAAATGTGCCGGTGCCAAACATATAATCCACTCCAGTAGCAGCCACCAGGTTGCTTTGGCGCTCACCGTGGGTTTTTTCCAGGTCGTAAAACCAGGTTGCCTCGCCCTTGAAACCCGCTCCCCCGATGTTACCTGCCCATCCCAGTCCAACAGCTGACCGGTTTTGATAATAACCTCCCAGAGCCTGTAGGTCGTATCCCTTGTAGTTGGTAGTATACAGCAGTGCAGCCACACTGTTTTTGGATTCTTTTGCCGGGCTGTATGCCATCTCAAGCCTGCTGGCAAATCCCAGGTGGTATTGGGCCCGCACAGCATCAGTCCCCGGACGTTCCTCATAGTCGAAATCAAAAAATGAGTAAGTGTTAAAAAGGTCGTTGGGGTTGGACACCAGGTTGATGCCCCAGTTTATTCTTTGACGCCCTGCCCTGAACTGCCAATTGTTGAATGTGTAATCCAGGTAAAGCCGGTCTATTTCTGATTGGCCTATCCAGGCTCCCTCATCCATATAAACCCATGAAAGGTCCAGTAATCCGTCATCCTGGTCCAGAGTCTCTGCAAACAACGGAAAGTCTTCAAACAGGCTGTTGTAAAACAGACGGTTTCGCCCTTCTGCAACAAACCTGAAGCTTCCGGATATATTCCAACGGAAGTTAAGGCGATGATGGATGAGGTTGTCGAATTCAGGGTTTGCAAAGTCTTTATTGAGCCGCATACCGGGCAACCCTTTTACATATCCGCGCAGCGACATATTGTCAAAAATGGTTTCTTGCTCTTGGGTAGCAAATAAAGCTGTGTTGGTAATAATAAAAATTAGTAGTATGGGGGTTAAATTTTTGTTTTTCATTTTTATACATCAAATTGTTGTTCAGATACTGGATATTATAACGCTATTGCATTGAGTTAATCTGCTTTTACCGCTTCGGCCGGGTTGAGTCGCAGGGCTTTTAACGCAGGGTATATGCCGGTTAGGATGGCTGCTGCTACTACCATGATGGTTAAAAAGATAAAAAAGGAAACTTCCAGTTGTGGGTATACAACTGGTTCAAAACCAAACTCGCTGAGGGAGCCAGCACCCAGGGGAGCAAGGTTAATCCCTTTGTCTTTTAATGACAGCAGGGTTAGATAGCTGGCCGCCATACCTGAGGCAGCTCCGCTGAGACTGAGAAAAATGGTTTCCAGCAAGATCATTACAAAAACCCTTTTTTTATTCATCCCAATGGACATTAGCATACCCAGCTCTTTAACCCTTTCAAAGACTGACATGAGCATGGTGTTGAGCAAACCAAAGGCCAAAGCAAGCAAGATGATAAACAGTATGATCATAAACATGGTCATACCCATTTCATTGTAAAAAGCCAGCTGAGGAGAAACCTCTGCCCATGTTCGGATATTGAGTTCCGGGTGTTTTTTCTGTAAGCTGTCTGAAAAATCATCCGACAGTTTGTGATCTTTGAGTAGCATAGCTGCCTGGGTTACGATGGTTGTATCGCCGAGGTAGTTGTTCAGGTCGGTTTGTAATAGATAGATGTTACGTTGGTCAAAAGCGCTATTAGCTGTTTGATAAATACCGCTGACCCGGCAGGATGTAGAAATCAGCTCATTGTTTAGGTCCTGGAATGTGATTACCAGGCGCGACCCTATACGGACATTCATTTGGTCTGCCAGGCTTTTGCCCAGCAATAAGGGATTGAGCATATCCTCCTTAAAGTATTCTCCTTCCTTCAGGTTTATTTTCAGGGAGCTTGTTTGAGCTTCCATTTGAGGGTTCACACCCAACAGATTTACACCTTGTGTCATGTTGGCTGATGCGATCATCCCGCTTACCAGTGTACGTCCTGAAAAAGCCACTACGGTATCGTTGGCCGATAACTCATTCTGAAGGGTATCCCAGTTTGCAATACCATGCCTGGGATGGCTTTCACGTAAAAACTCGGGGTTATGCACCTGGATGTGTGAAAACTCCTGTTCAACACCTGTTTTGAATCGTTGGTCCATGAGTCCTGTGGCGATGGATGCTGCAAAAAGGCCGCCCCACAATCCAACGGTAATAGCCAGTATCATTGTAAGGCTTCGCTGGCGGTTACGCCAAATATTTCTCCACGAGATTTTTATGAGTGTCTTCATTGCTTAATGCTTTACGTCTGTAATTTTCAAACGATAGACTTTGTATACCGGGAATAAGCCTATCAGCACTGAAAGTGCCATTACCAGCAACCCCTGACTGTAAAAAACAGAAGGATCAGAGGAAAAAGGGAGTACGGGCTCAAAGCCAAAATCTTCTATGGCACCAGCCATATCGCCTGTTAAGGGGATAGGGTTGTATGTAAACCATGTAACAACGGGGATTGCCAAGACAATTCCGGCAATTACACCTATGGCTGATATAAACAGAGACTCCAGCATGCATACCCTGGCAAGCAGGGATCGTTTCATGCCCAGGGAAAATAACAAACCAAACTCTTTTTGCCGCTCCAGCATCATCATTAATATGGTGCCAAACAAACCAAATGCAATAACCAGGTAAAGGATCATCATTAGTACCATCGTGCCTGCAATATCAAATTTCATGAGTGTTAGTAAATCTTCCAGGAGCTCTTCCCATGTGAGCACATTGTACCATTGACTATCCAGTTCCCCGGTAAATAAGTTGGCCAACTGTTGCGTTTGCCCTGGGTTTTCGGGCATGATAATGAGCGCTGTAAGCCTGTTTTCAGCCCCAAAAAACCACTGTGCTGCCTCCAGGGACATGTAGATGACATTGTTATTCAATTCAGGTATCTTAAGGTCGATAATCCCCTTTACCGGGTATTTCCCCGCTGCTGTGGTTCCATGAAAACCCTGGCCTAAAAGCACAAGGGTATCTCCAACCCCCAGATTCATAATGTCAGAAAGGCCTTCTGCCATCAATACTCCCCCATCACCTTTTTCCAGGAAGTCTCCGGCAACCATATCCTCCCTCAGGTCGTTAAATTTGACTTCCCGCTCCGGTTCTATGCCAGTTACCATGCCGCCCCGGGTAGTGTTTTCGCTTGCAATCAAGCTGAAATATTGCAGACGTGGCACATAATGAGAAATGGCATCCTGATGTTTGTCAAGCAGCGTATGTATTTCTTCACCAAACAGCAAGGTGTTATCAATGGAGGGTTCATCCTCATAGTACACATCCTGTATCTGGATGTACCCGGTGCTGTATCTTACCATGGTGTCGATCATACGATCATAGGACCCCTGCTCCATGGAAAAAAACAGGATGGCCAGCAACACCGCAAACAATACAGAGCTTATGGTTACCAGGGTTCTTTTTTTGTTACGCCAGAGGTTTCGCCAGGCTAGTTTTATGGTCAGTTTCATGGGGCTGCAGTTTTGTGGTTCGTTATCCTGATTTTACCAGGGTTAAGCCGATGTCTTGTTGTTGCGCCAAAGCTTATTTGTCAAAATATTCATCTTTGCTAACAGCACCATCCACCAGTGTTATCACCCGCCGGGCCCGGTCAATGACCCTTTGATCATGTGTGGAGAAAATTAGGGTAATATTTTCTTCTTTGTTTAGCTTTGACATGATATCCAGCAGGTTAAAGGCGGATTCGGTATCCAGGTTGGCGGTAGGTTCGTCAGCCAACACAAAGTCTGGTTTGGACGCCAGTGCCCTGGCCACTGCCACCCGTTGTTGTTGTCCACCGGAAAGCTTGTTGGGTCTTACATTGATTTTGTCCGAAAGTCCTACTTGCTCCAGCATTTCCTTTGCACGTTTTTCCATCTCCTCTTTGGGCCTGTTTTGTAAAAGCATAACAAAGGATACGTTTTCCACTGCTGTAAGCACAGGAATCAGATTGTAAGCCTGAAAAACAAAACCTATGTGTTTAAGGCGAAAATCAAAAAGCTGGCTCTCTTTCATGGAAGAAATGTCGGTATCGTCAATTATTACATTTCCCCGTGTGGGTTTGTCCAGGCCTCCTATTAAGTTGAGAAAAGTTGTCTTCCCGCTTCCCGAAGGACCTACAATGGCTGTAAACTCCCCTTCTTTGAACTCAAGGTTAACCTGATTTACTGCTTTTACGGGTGCTACAGAGCTGTTGTATACTTTTTCGAGGTTCGTGGTTTTAATAACTGTTTTCATGTTTTTATGTATTTAATGATATTTTTTTTATAGGCAACACACTTTGATATTTTAGTTTGATGGAGCAAACCCCTCCAGGTTTGTTTTGATTTATTCCTGCCTTACAGCTTCGGCCGGTTGAAGCCTGATGGCTTTCCATGCAGGGTAGATAGCTGCCAGGACAGCAAATCCAATGACCAGTATGCCAATTTCATAATATAGAGCAGGGGGAACTTTAAGGTATATGTGCGATGCATATCCAAAATCAGCCATTCCTTCACCCCCGGCACCGCTCATGTCGATTCCCCTGATGTTGAGCAGCATTACCATGGTGTATGAAAGGATCAAACCTACGGCTCCCCCTACAATGGACAGCAATGTTGTTTCCAGGACCACCATGCTGAATACCCTGATTTTTTTCATTCCTATGGCCATTAAAACACCTAATTCATTAACCCGCTCAAGAACCGACATGAGAATGGTATTGAGTAAACCAAAAGACACCCCCAGTATGATGATTCCCACCACCCATGCAAGATTTTGGTGGAGAAACTCCATCGAATAATACAGCGAGGGCGCCATGTCTGCCCAGTTGCGGACCTCGGCATGGGGGTATAGTTTCTTAAGCTCATCGGTGGCCTCCCTGTATTGATCCAGGTTTTCCAGGACAACAGCAATTTCGGTAACTGCGGTTTTGTCACCAATAAGCTGGTTTAGTTCATTGGCTTTTACAAAAATCGTTCTTTCTTCAAATCGCAGTGATGTTACCGAATAGAGTCCTTCAACCCGGAAAGAAGCACTCACCATCTCACCCGAGATATCCTGGAAGGTGAGAACTACTCTTGAGCCCAGGTCAGCTCTTAATTCTTCTGCCAACTTATGCCCCATTATCACCGAGGGGAGCCTGCCGTTATCTTCAAAATAGGTTCCATCAACCATCAGGTCGTCAAGGTGTGTTGTTAATGCTTCTTTAACAGGGTCAATTCCTTTGATTCGCACTCCTGTATTCATGTTGGCTGTGGCTATCATTCCGTCGAATACTGTGCGATGAGCCACTTGTGCTACACCCGGCATTTGATGAATTTTCTTTGCCATCTGAGCTCCTCCCTCGATACGGTAGTGCGATTCGGGGTTGGCTATAAACCGGGGGTGATGGATTTGAATGTGTGATATCTGGTTTTCAACGGTTTCTTCAAACTGTTGTGTTTCTACTCCCAATCGCATGCCAGCAGAAAAAACTCCTCCCATCAGTCCAAGGACAATAGCAATTATGATTACAATACTTCGGGTCGGGTTACGCCAAATATTTCTCCAGGATATTTTTATAAGTGTTTGCATTGAATTATCACTTTTCAGTTGTTTTTTGCTTTTATTTTCTCGAAGAGGACCCCATGTCTAACCTGAACACTTTATAAACGGGGTACATGCCAACAATTAGGGCAATAAAAAAGATGTTGATGGCTTGTGAGATGAAGATATCGGGAGATATTGAGAAGGACATTACGGGCTCAATACCCATGTCTATCATTACATCACCCAAATCATCCGCCATGGGTATGGGGTGTTTATAGAGCCAGAACATGATTGGAAACCCCAGGGCAATACCTGCCAAAACCCCTATGAAACTGACAAAAATTGTTTCTAGGATACAAATGATTGACAATCGAATTCGTTTTAATCCTATGGAAAGCAGGATGCCAAACTCTCTCACTCGTTCAAACATCATGGTTATAACTGTTCCAAAGATGCCAAATCCTGCCACAATATATAAAATCCAGGCAAATACACTTACCTGTGCATCCCGGGCTTCGAAAGCAGCCACTTTGTCGGGCATTAATTCTTCCCAGGTAAGCACTCTGTACCACTCATCGTCCAGTTCTGCATTTAGTTTTTCAGCAAGTTCGGGTACCAAATCTTTTTGCTTTGTCATGATGATAAGATTGGTTAATCGCTGGGGTGCTGCAAAGAACCCTTGTGCTATATCCAGGGGGAGGTAAACCAAAGTGTTGTTTTGTTCCGGCAGGGGAAACGCCAGCACGCCTCCAATTTTGAATTTGCCTGCTGCCGTCATTCCCTGGAATCCGCGGCCCAGTAGCACTATGGTGTCACCCAAAGAAAGATCAAGCTGTTCCGCAACACCTTTGCCTATTACCGCAAAGTCATCCCGGGGTTCAAACATGCTGCCCTTTATAAGCCTGGAAGAGAGACTGTTCATCTGGTCCTCTTTTTGTGCCTCCACCCCCATCACTTTCACCCCGCGGGTGCTCATTCCTTTGGAAGCAAGGCAAAATCCATGAATGCGAGGTACAATATAATCTATATCAGCAGAATACTTTTCTAATGCTGCTTTTACCTCTTGCTCATAACCCAGCGCATGGTCCATGGTAGGTTCATCGTTGTACATTACATCTTGTATTTGTAAATGGCCGGTTGTGTTTTGCACAATAGAATCAACCATCTGGTCTTTCATCCCGTTGACCATTGACATCAACGTGATGGCCAAAATTGTAGCAAACATCACCGAACTGGCTGTTATAAAGGTTCTCCTTTTTTTTCGCCATAAGTTTCTCCAGGCAAGTGTTACTAACATTTTCATGTGGATAGGCTTAAGCAATTTAATTACAATTAGTTTTGTTGTTGTTTTGGGGTTGATAAGATTCAGAGGCCGGTTATGACTCCAGCTGTTTTCATCCTGGACTATCTTATCTCCCTCATATTTCTTTGTGAGAAAAAGTTGGTATTGAGTTCTACACCAAAATCGGCTTTGTGTGTTGTAATAATAGTTTTGTGACCTTCTTTATCGTGTGGGGTCATTTCCATAACTGTAGGGAAGTCGCGACCTCCCAGGTTTTTTACTTCACTAAACTCGATGGTGCTTACCAGCTCACCAAATTCATTGTAATGCTCCACTTTTACCGGCAGATAATAACCTGTGCTTACCCATCTGATGATTTTTTCATACACAACAGGCGTTTCGGGGTGGGGTATCATTTCAACTTTGTAACATTCAACGCCATCGATGGTTTCTTTGCCCAGCAACTGGTGATCATAATCTTCAACTGTTGAGCTTCCCTGGACCAAATCATCGTTGGTAAAGTCACTACCCATCCATGATTGCGACATCATGCTTGGGGGCATTTTAACGGTGCGATCTATATTGGGTACATAGTTCCAGATCTCATTTTTTCTTTTTAAAAAACTGGTGCCTTCGTCCCGGGCGGGGGCGGTTACCAGGATAAGAGAATAATCATCACCCAGGGTCCAGGCTTTCATACTTATTTCTCTTGTGTAGCGTGGTCTGACGGTTTTCATGGTCATTTCATTGTAGGATGATTCTCCGCGCAAGTTTTCCTCCATTTTCTCAATGATGGCTTTGGGGTCCTGGGCGTTGACATTTACTGCGTAAATGGCGGCTAAGCAAAAAAAGATAATTGTGGTTTTCATTTTTGTTGGGTTTAGTGTTTATTTGTTTTGTAAAATAGTTCACCAGGTTCGGAAACTAAAGAACCCATTTTTTTTAAAAAATCAATTTTTGTTTTTGTCCTTTTCTATGGTTTTCTCCCATTTTTCAATCAGATTGCCCATTTCCTGCAGCAGCCATTCATAAAAGGATATGGCGTTTTCTATCCACTGTGATGGCTGATCTTTTGTGTTGGATCGCAAATGGTATCCCTTTTTGAAAAGGGTAATCATAACCTTGAGGTCATGGGTTCGTTTCTTTAAAATATCGCTCCAGCAAATATCAGGCGACAACTCATAATAGGTTTTTCTGTCTCCCGGGATGGTCACGGTTTTGATGAACATTACGCCGGTAAGGGCCTTAAGATTGGTGCTGATAGAGCTTTTTGAAGCTTGCAGCACCTGGGTGAACTCTTCAAAGGATACTTTCTCTTTGTCGGTAACCATAAGGTATCCCAGTATCCTGCCTGACATTCGAGTGAGGCCCATGCTTTCAAAAAAAAGACCGGACTCTTCAATAAAATTTGCTCTGTCATTCATTGCTGGCATAATTTAGTTTTTTAGGTTCTCTGCAAAGATATAAAAAAAATAAAAGGTTCGAAAATAAAAGAACCTAAAAAAATGTTTTGAAAAACATACAAAGGACACTAAATAAAGTTTTTATGGTAATTTAAAAAAACATTGTTGTGAGAAGCTAAAATTATGCCAATAATGATAAAAAGCCCAAAAACAGATAAATAAGGTTTTTTTAGTTGCGAACTAAAAGATTGAGCTGTGCGGATGTGAACGGTTATTGTCCGATGGCGAACAGGTTTTCTGAAATCCTGCCTGGGTTTTGCTTAAGCTTTCCTGCTTAAAATAATAATGACAATATATGTAACCGGAGATCTGAAAAATATCCAATGGGTAATCAACCTACAAACAACTATCAGCTTGCAAGACTTTTGTGCTCCCTAATTACTAAAAAAAACCTGGCAGAGGCAGGTTTAAATTGGTTTTTAGTCTGAATAACCCATTCATCATTTGATAAAACAATCCCTGGAAAACCAGGAATACATTTCACAATCATACCCTGGCAAGTATCCGCCAACGTCCCAGTTCAACAACGGATGGAAGGTTATTTCTTAAAAATTAAAAACAACTATCGGTTTTTTTGGAAATAATACATGTTTAAGCTTTCTTTGTTTGTTCTTAAAAAAGTTTAACAGCAAGTGATTTATAAACAACTAAAGCTATCGAAATGAACACACTGAAAAGTTTACTTACTATGGTATTCGTCAGTATCCTTTTCCTGGTATATGCCCAGGATGGAACTGAGGTCTTTACAGCAGAAAAAATGTGGGAGATGGATCGCGTAGGTGCCCCTGATGTCTCTCCTGATGGTGAATGGGCCGTTTTTGCTCTAACGCGGTGGGATATTGAGAAAAACAGCTCAACATCCGATTTACATTTGCTCAACATTGAAGAGGGAACCACCCGCCAGCTAACTTTTACAGGCAAAGAAAGCTCACCGATCTGGAGCCCTGACGGGGAGAAAATTGCTTTTGTTTCCCGTAGGCATGATGGTCCGGGACAGGTATATGTGCTCGATCTCAGCGGGGGCGAAGCGCAAAAAATTACAGATTTGCCAGTGGGTGTTTTTTCCATCAAGTGGTTTCCCACGGGTGAACGCATTGCATTTGGCGCCAATATTCTACCCGAATACAATGGTGATTTTGAAAAGCTGGAAGAGTTGTTGAAAGAGCAACGGGAAAGCAAAGTGACAGCCAAAGTCACGGAAAACACCATGTATCGTTTTTGGGATCGCTGGCTTACTGACGGACATTTTCCCCGCCTTTTCAGCGTGGATATCCAAACCAGTGAGGTGGTTGATTTGATGCCTCATAGTGAAAACTATTTCAGCATGATGGGAGGGGTTTCTTACGATATATCACCCGATGGAGAGCAGATTGCAGTGAGTATGAATAACACTCCGCCCCCATTCGATAATCTGAATTACGATGTCTTTTTGTTACCCACCGATGGTTCTGGTGAACTGACCAATATAACTGAAGAAAACCCCGCTGATGACCTGTCTCCGGTTTACAGCCCTGATGGAGATTATATTCTTTACGGAAAGAAAAACATTTACCATTTTTATGCCGATAGAGTTGAAATGGTGAAATACAACCTGGAAGATGGAAGCAAAGAAAATCTCACCTCTGACATCGACCTTTCATGTCAAAACTGGCTATGGTCACCCAACGGAAGAACCATTTATTTCCATGCACAGCGCAATGCACGTACGGCTATTTTTTCAATTCCAGCCAGTGGGGGTGAGTATACTTTATTATATGGTGAAGGGAGTAGTGGTAATGCAAGCATTGCCGGGCGTCGTGGCAGAGATCTCCTCTTTACCAACCACAGTTTGAACAGCCCCACAGAAATTTTTAAGATGGACAACCGGGGACGTGATGTGAAACAGCTTACCAGCTATAATAATGAAAAAATGGCGGCTCTCAACTTTGGCCGCGTTGATGATGTCACTTACCAGGGTGCTGAGGGGGAAGATATTCAAATGTTTATTGTTTATCCACCTGACTTTGACCCCAACGAGGTGTATCCGATGGTATTTATGATACACGGTGGGCCCCATGGTATTTTTGGAGATAACTGGCACTATCGCTGGAATGCGCATCTTTTTGCAGCTCCGGGATATGTTGTGGCTTTGCCCAACTTCCACGGTAGTACAAGCTTTGGTCAGGATTTTGCCATTTCTATACATGGAGAACATGCCAACAAGCCTTTTGAAGATATTATGAAAGCTGCCGATTATATGGCCGAAAAGGATTATATTGATGAAGACCGGATGGCTGCTACCGGAGGAAGTTATGGCGGGTATATGGTGAGTTGGATAGCCGGGCATACCGACAGATTTGCAGCTCTTGTTAACCATGCAGGGGTATATGACCTCCACCTGCAGTTTGCTTCTGACTATGCAGGCAACCGTGGATATCAATACGGAGGTACGCCATGGGATAATTATGATGTGCTTAATTCACAGAACCCTTCCCAGTTTGCCCATAACTTTCAAACTCCCATGTTGATTATTCATGGTGAACTGGATTACAGAGTGCCCGTAGCACACGGTTTTTTGGTGTATGGTATTTACAAAGGAATGGGACTGGATGCCAGATTGGTATATTACCCTGATGAAAATCACTGGATTCTTACTCCTCAAAACTCCATTTACTGGTATGAGGAGTTACACAACTGGTTTGAAAGGTATTTGAAATAATAAAACACAACAAACCAACCAGAAAAATACAACCCGCAGGGAAACACCACTCCCTGCGGGTTTTTCTTTTTGCCAGCTACATCAAAACATTTGATGTTTCAATGGATATCTTTTTTAATCAATTCAGCCGGAAGTGGACCGGTACGGAAAAGCGGACCCTCACGGCCTGGGTTCCCATGCGACCGGGTATCCAGTTGGGCATATTTTCCACTGCCTGTATGGCTTCTTCATCACATCCGGCTTCGATACCTCTGATAAGATGTACATTGCTAATGGAGCCATCTGCCTCAACCACAAAACCGATATAAACAGTGCCCTGGATATGTAACTCCCTGGCCAGGCGGGGGTAGTTGATCGTTTTCCCAAAGTAGGCGTACATCGCTTCCATGCCTCCGGGAAACTCAGGCAATACCTCGGGTCTGACAAATATTTCATCATCCCCGGGTTTTTCTTCCCGGGAAAAAACCACCGGGTCGAAATTCAATTCAGGAACCTCAGCTGTGGCATCCACATCAATTTGAAATGCAGCGTCATCAATGTCTATATCATCAGGCACCAGCGTGAAATCCTGGCTGTCCAATGGGGGAGGGGGTTCAGGCTTTTCCGGAATCGTAATCTCAATTATCTCATCTTCCACCACTACTACCGGCATGTCTGGCAGGTCTGTAATAACACGTTCTGTGACCTGGTATTGAAAAGCCAGCAGAACAAATGCCAGAGATAAAGCCAATCCTGTCTTAAAAAACAAGCTTTTCTTGTTTTCAAGATCTTTTGTTGATATTTTTTTTGTGTTCATAGCATCACATGTTTAGGTTCAACATCAAGTTAAATGCGTATAAAACACTCTGTGCACAAAGAACTATTTGAATAAAAAAAGGCCTTTGTTATTAAACGCTAACATGTCTTAAAATATTGTTAATGTCCTGTATTAAAATAAATACAAAGATGAGCTTTGTTGAGGCTAGGAAAGTCTTTTGGTATGAGGCTGTCGGGGCAAATTACGCCAGGGAATAAAAACAGTCATAAAAAATTAGTTTTGGTGTTGATTGCAAAAGGCGAAGACAGACTGCTAAACAATAAAGTGTAATAGGGTGTTGGTCAAGCATCAAAGCCTTACGTGGGTTACTTTAAACGGATAAAATAAGAACTTGAAAACCTTCAAAAAATAACAATCATGCATAGCTACAAAATTACCCAACAGGGGGCTCCGTTGCACCAGGCTGACAAAGCCGTTATATTGATTCATGGGCGTGGAGCTCCCCCTGAAGACATATTGGGGTTGGCAGATTTTTTTGATGATGGCAAAACCTATTTTGCCGCTCCCGAAGCTGAGGAATATACCTGGTATCCCTATAGTTTTATGGTTCCCTCAGCACAGAATCAACCATGGCTCGACAGTGCACTTGAAAATATTTCCACGCTTGTACAAAATATCGAGCAACATCTGCAAACAGAAAAAATTTTCATCATGGGTTTTTCTCAGGGTGCCTGCCTGGCCGCTGAGGTTACTGCGCGTAATGCACGCAGGTATGGAGGCATTGGTGTTTTTACAGGCGGTCTTATCGGAAGTGCGCCAGACACATCCAGATATAAAGGGGACTTTGATCAGACCAAAGTTTTTATCAGTAATGGCGACAGTGATCCTCATATCCCCTTGACCAGGACAGATGAAACTGCAAAAATCATGAAGAAAATGGGCGCAGATTTGGTGAAGGAAATTTTTCCCGGCAGACCACATACCATTAACCTGGAAGAAATAAATAAAGTCAAAGAGTGGTTTTTTACCAGCCAGGAATAACCATCCTCCTTATCTTTTTTTGAGTTTTCAAAATGCATAAACTTATTGCTTAATGCCCTCTTGCTGTTTTACTGCAAGAGGGTTTATGCTTTTTTCAGATTGAAAAATCTGAATATTCCTACCTTTGCAAAAAATTTCAAAGTTGTACCTGGAAATGCTTATAGATGGCATTCCCTTTTTATTTTAAATCAGATGCTACACAAAATCCGTCCATTAATTATAATTGTTTCAATATTATTTGTAGTTGCCTGTTCTGGCTCAAGACATCTTGTTGAATTAACAGAAGACGCCAACCAGGCCTACAAAAACCAGGAATATGCTCAAGCCCTGGCATTATATGAGGAGTATATATATCATTTTGGCAATGATGCCATGTCGATTCCTGACAGCATTTATCTGGGGGCGGGTTTGGCCGCCTTTGAATTGGGACAAACTGACAAAGCTATTGACTATTTGCATCCTGTTAGAAGTTCAGAATCTGCCGGGGCGCAAGCCCAGTATGCATTGGCAGTTTCCAACAGGGAAATTGACAACCTCTCCCGTGAAATTACGGCCCTGGAAACTTACGTGAACAACCACCCTGAGGGAGATCACATTGAGTCTATGCGCAACAGGTTGTTTGAAACCTACGTGGAAAGCAGAAACTACGACAAAGCCCTGGATTTATGGCCTGACTTAAGCGGCCAGGCAAAAGAACAGGAGTCTATGATTAATCTGTTGTTTGTTACACATCGTGCCCTGGATAATGAAAGTGAAATGGATGCGCTGGCCCACGAGTTAATTGAGAAAAACCCTGATAATGTGGATGCACTTGAGTATTTGGCCCAAAAATATTTCTGGAAAGCTGAAAATCGCTACCAGGAAGAAATGAAAGCTTATGAAAATAACCGGACCCATAGTCAGTATGCACAGTTGCTGAGGGCTTTCGATGTTCTCAATGAAGATTTTCGCACCTCCCTGAATTATTACCTGCGATTGTACGAACTTAACCCAAAAGCTGAATATGCCCGTTTCATCGGAAATATTTACCTCCGGTTTGATGATGAAAATAAGGCACAGTATTATCATGACAAAGCCAATGAATAAAATGACATGTTGAAGACGCTGATCATCGTAGGATTGGGAAGCTTTGCGGGCGGTATCCTTCGTTTCGTGATTTCCAGGTTTGTGCAGTCTGTTTCCGGGGGAGGATTTCCCTGGGGAACGCTTATTATAAATTTGCTGGGGTGTTTGTTGATTGGAATATTTTATGGTTTTTCTGTAAAAGGGTATCAGGTTGCCGCTGAATGGAAGTTGTTTTTTGTTGTTGGAATTTTCGGAGGTTTCACTACTTTTTCTGCTTTTTCAATGGAAAACCTCGATTTGTTAAGGGCCGGAAATATCATGTCCTTTTTCTTATATGTCGGTTTAAGTGTCTTCCTGGGGCTTTTGGCCACCTATGGTGGTTACTTAATGGTGAAAACGGTTTAATCCATTTTGCCGTTTTTCGGGGTTTCCAGGCATATTGGTAAGAGGTTGCACTTTTAGATTAAGGTCAGTGGGGTTTCATGCTTTTACTTGTCCTAGTGTTTTTCACAAAAAAGATATCCCATCGTATTGGGATTTTTTATAGGTTTGTGCAAAGATGCAATGCTATCAGGTTCTCTTTCAACCCAAAACTAATCTTTAAAGCCATGTTTAAAGCCATTACCCCCTGTTTATTTCTAGTATCAGTATTGTTTGTTTTGACTTCCTGTGGAGGGGAGCAAAAAAACGAAGAGGCACGAGATAAAGCTGAAAAGGAGGAGGCTGATCCCCCCCGCGTTATTCCATCCTTCAATGCTGATTCGGCCTATCATTATGTTGAAAAGCAGGTTTCATTCGGACCCCGTGTGCCCAATACCAATGCTCACCGTGAGTGTGGAAATTGGTTGCAAGGCACCCTGGAGCGGTTTGCTGATACGGTTTATGTGCAAAATACCAGGGTAAGAGCCTATGATGGTACCGTGCTGCAGATAAGTAATTTCATCGGAAGTTTTTCCCCCGAAAAGAGGAGTCGTATATTATTGGCTGCACATTGGGACACCCGGCCATGGGCTGACCACGATCCGGACCCGGAAAATCATTATAGTCCCTTTGACGGGGCCAATGATGGTGCCAGTGGTGTGGGTGTTTTGCTTGAACTGGCCAGACTTTTGAGTCACTCATCACCCGACGTAGGGGTGGATATTGTACTTTTTGATGCAGAAGACTATGGTCTTCACAGGGAGGAGCAGGGACCAGACCGGGATAGCTGGGCTCTGGGTAGCCAGCACTGGGCCCAAAGCCCTCATAGGTCTGACTATGACGCAAGGTTTGGTATTTTACTGGATATGGTGGGTGCACAAGGAGCAACATTTTTGCATGAGGGCTATTCTTTACTGTATGCACCCCACGTGGTACGAAAGGTTTGGGAAATTGCTCAAAGAATAGGGTATGGTCATTTCTTTCTGAACCGCGAAGGAGGGTATATTATGGATGACCATTACTATGTAAATGAAATCCGTAATATACCTACCATCAACATCATCGATCAACGAAGTGGAACTCCCCATGGCTTTTTTGAGCATTGGCATACCATGCAGGATAATATGGATGTTATTGATCCTGCAACGCTTGAGGCGGTGGGGCAAACGGTCCTCACTGTGATTTTCAGGGAGTAATTTGGCAGCTACTTAAAGGTTGTTGGCCAGGTTGGCCAGATCCGAGCGCTCTCCTTTTTCAAGCCTTACATGGGCATATTGATTACTCCCTTTTACGCGGTCAATGAGGTATGAAAAACCATTACTTTGTGAGTCGAGGTAGGGGGTGTCAATCTGGAATATATCCCCGGTAAAAATCATTTTTGTGTTTTCCCCCGCCCGGGTGATAATGGTTTTTACTTCATGAGGGGTGAGATTCTGTGCTTCATCAATGATGAATATTATGTTTGACAAACTTCTTCCCCTGATATAAGCAAGGGGGGAAACCACAATTTTTTCATTTTCCAGGGCTTCGGTAATGTTTTTAAATTCTTTATCCTTCTCCTTGTAGCGGCTATGAATAAACTTCAGGTTGTCGTAAAGGGGCTCCATGTATGGGCTCAGCTTAGAGCTTACATCGCCCGGCAGGTAGCCTATGTCGCGGTTGGCCAGCGGGATTACCGGCCTTGCCACAAACAGCTGTTCGAAGCTTTTCCTCTGCTCAAGGCAGCCCGCCAGGGCCAGAAGTGTTTTTCCTGTGCCCGCCACTCCCTGTAATGTAACCAACTTTACTTCAGGGTTAAGAATTGCATGTAAAGCGAAAACCTGCTCTGCGTTGCGGGGGGTAATCTTGTGGATGGTTCGTTTTTCGATTCGCTCAACTTGCTGGCTGTTGGGGTTGTAAAATGCAAGCACCGAATTACTGGAGCTTTTGATGATATAATATTGATTGGCCATGGGGGCTGTTAGGTTTAATTCATCAGGGGTACAGGCGCCTGATGAGTAGAGCTGCTCCACTACATGGTTATCCACACCGGTTATCGTGCTTTTACCTGTATATAGCTCATCCAGATTTTTTATCTTCCCTGTTTCAAAGTCTTCGGAGGACAGGTTGAGCGATTTTGCTTTCAAGCGCAGGTTGATATCTTTGGAAACAAGTACCACTTTTCTGTCGGGATATTCATTGGAAAGAGAGATGGCCGAATTAAGAATGCGGTGGTCTGGCTTGTCTTCCCCAAAAACTTCCCTGGCATCCAACCCGTTCGGCTTGTTCATTATTACTTTTATGCGCCCGCCGGCAGGATTACCCAGGGGCACCCAGTCTTGCAATGGCGATGTGTGAGATAGTTTATCCAGGGTGCGGGAAAACTCACGGGCTTCAAAGTTTTTTATCTCGTTTCCCTTCTTAAACTGATCCAGTTCCTCAAGAACAGTTATAGGAATGGCTACATCATTATCCTCAAAATTTAATATGGCTCCGTGATTGTATAATATTACGGAAGTGTCAATCACGAAAATTTTGGAAACGGGGTTGTTTTTGGCCTTTTTTTCGGATACCCTTTTGGCTTTTTGGTTTTTAGACTGGCCTTTTTGTTGGGCGGGGTCGGTAGGCTTAGTTTTTGTCATGGCAACACTGTTTTAAAGATAGTAGTATTTATATCGATAGTATTAAAAAATCAATGATTAGGTCAATAACATATTACTCTTGAAATAAAACACCATCATTTATAAGTAACCGATGATTATGAATGATAACCGGAAAACTGTAGAATACTTGTTATCCATAAAAAATTGCTTAAGCTTCTGTATAACAAAGCATTAAAAATTTGTAAACCCGGGGCTAATTGTATAATAAAGGTATACAACAAAAAGCGTAAAATGCGTTAATATAGAAAAATTTTTAAACCCGGATTGTTAATATCGGCTTAAGCAAAAGTGCATGAGCCAAATAAACCTATGAAGGAAGTGAGCCCGAATGTCGATAAAATGTCTTAAAATAAAAAAAGTCCGGGAGGGCTAAAAATTTATGGTTTGGTAGTTATGTTTCAATTTTTTTGTATTTTAGCAGCCTGAAAAAATCAGGCAAATACAAGAGAATTAACGGAGAGGTGGCCGAGTGGTCGAAGGCGCACGCCTGGAAAGTGTGTATACCTCACAAGGGTATCGAGGGTTCGAATCCCTCTCTCTCCGCAAGATTTTCAAACATAACATCAATTTAAATTTTTGCTTTAATTAAATTTACAGTCAAAACAAAACCAATGGAATCTACTATGAAAAAATTATTTGTCTTTTTGACCATAGCAGTAATGCTTACTTTCGGGCTCAATGCCAAAGTTCAAGCACAAGAAGAAGGCCAGGAGCCTGAAACCGAAGTAGCTGAGCCTATGGATGCTGAGCCAGAAGAAGAAATTGATCCTGCCGAGGCAGCATTGATGGACGCTGAAGTCGACGAAGAAGAAGAGGAGCAGACTTTCCACTACATCTTAAAAGAACAATTTATTGAAGGTGGTGCTGGCTTTATGAGTGTAATTCTTCTATGTTTAATTATCGGGTTAGGCCTGAGCATTGAAAGGATTATTTACCTGAATCTTGCCACAACCAACACCAAAAAATTGTTGAACAAAGTAGAAGATGCTCTTGCAAGCGGCGGCGTTGATGCAGCAAAAGAGATTTGCAAAAATACCCGTGGCCCTGTTGCCAGTATCTACTACCAGGCGCTCGATCGTTACAACGAAGGAATGGAAGTGGTTGAAAAATCCGTTGTTTCTTATGGTAGCGTATTGATGGGCAGATTAGAGATGAACCTCACATGGATCTCGCTCTTTATTGCCATTGCACCTATGCTTGGGTTTATGGGTACAGTAATTGGTATGATTGGCGCCTTCGATGCCATTGCACAAGCTGCTGATATTTCACCCACTATTGTTGCCGACGGTATTAAGGTTGCACTTTTGACCACCGTGTTTGGTTTGATTGTGGCGGTAATATTGCAGGTATTCTACAATTATGTAGTTGCAAAAATCGACTCCATCGTCAATACTATGGAAGATGCTACCATTTCTTTCATGGATATTTTAATTAAATATAACAAGTAAAAAAAACCCCTTTGCCTTATGAATGAAGCAATTATAGATACCGGCATTATTGTTACGTATGTCCTTTTAGGGCTTGCAGCATTATCTGCCGTATTGTTTTCCATTTACCACTTAATTATGCAGTTTAAGAAAGCCAAAGGGGCTTTGATTGGATTCGCTGTGTTAATAATAGTCCTGTTGATAGGCTATTCCATGGCAACCAATGAAGTTTACGAAGGCTTTGCCGTGAGCCCCAATGCATCACAGTGGATTGGAGGTGGTATCAATGCTACCATGATTCTTATTGGATTAGGAATTGTGGCAGCTATTTACACCGAAGTGTCAAAATTAGTAAGATAATCTAAAAATTAGGAGAACACTCTATGGCTAGAATGACCCCTGAAATCAATGCTGGCTCTATGGCAGACATTGCCTTTCTGCTCCTGATTTTCTTCCTTGTAACTACTACAATGGATGTTGACACAGGTATAAGAAGGTTATTGCCCCCGCCCATTGATCCCAATGCTCCCGAGCCACCCCCTGTAAGAGAGCGAAATGTGTTTGTGGTCCTGGTGGACCGCAACGACAGACTCCTTGTGGAAGGTGAACTGGGTGATATACGTGAATTAAGATCACAAACCAAAGAATGGCTTCAGAATCCATTTAACGACCCCAATTTACCCGTCATCGAAAGACGTGAAATTGATAACCTCGGAGAAGTAGATGTTTCCCGGGGGGTGATTTCCCTGCAAAATGACAGGGGCACCTCTTACGAAATGTATATTTCCGTTCAAAATGAACTTGCCGCTGCTATTAATGATATCCGTGACGAGGTATCACGCGATAAATTCGGAGTGCGATTTGACCAGCTTACCGATGAGGACCTCGTTAGGGCTGTCCGGGAGGCTGTTCCCATGGCTATTTCTGAAGCTGAACCAAAAGATATAGAAGGAGGTAGATGATGATAAAAGGAAGATTTAAAAAAGACTCAGGACAAAAATCACAGAAAATTAATACGGCTTCTTTGCCCGATATTATTTTTATGCTGCTGTTTTTCTTCATGGTAACTACTACCATGCGTGAGACTACACTTTTTGTGAGAAATCAACTCCCTTCAGCTACTGAAATTCAAAAACTGGAAAGAAAGTCCCTGGTAAGCTTTATTTACATAGGACCCCCTCTCCAGGAGCATGTCTTTGGTACAGAACCTCGAATTCAGCTCAACGATACTTTTGCCAGCCTTTCTGAAATTGCTTCTTTTATTGAGGCTGAAAGACAGGCAAGACCCGAAGCTGAAAGACCCATTATGGTTACATCTTTGAAAATTGACCATGAAACAAGAATGGGTATTGTGTCGGATGTGAAACAAGAACTCCGGTTGGTGAATGCCCTGAACATTAGCTACTCTACCGTTAGAGGTGAAGTAGCCGGCATGTAAATCCCGCCCATGAGATAGATTCATGTAAGAAAAAAGCCCTGCAATTGTGTTGCAGGGCTTTTTTTGGATAGCATAAACTCCTGTTGATGTACTTTGGGGGTTACTTAAACTAAAATATTGTATTTGGCTTTATGGGTTGGTGGAATGTCGTTGTACCACTTTTAAAAGTTAGTAAAAAATATACTCCTGCCGCATGGTGTAATTGCGTGAAACCCCCCTGCCTCCACCATCAATGAAAACCTCTGAGCTTTCAAGGATGTTGTGCTCGTTATATTTCCTGTTTACCCTGCTGACAGTTTCCCCCTTTTTGTCAAACTCCTCCTGATTTGTAATATTACCCTTGTCGTCATATGAAAAATTGGTGGTGTTTTTCTTGTGAGCCGTTTCCTCTATCAGCTGCACAACCTTACCTTTATTATCTTCTTTCAGGTAAACATGTTCAACCAGTTTGCCGGCTTCATTGTAGGTGAGGACCTCTTTCTTCGATCCACCTGGATAATAACCATAAACTTTTTTGATGGTAGTATCCTCTGATTCATCGTACTCGGTTAGTTCCAGGATATTGCCACTGCTGTCGTATTTCATCCTCTTTTCTGACAGGATATCTTCATCGGCGTCCTTTAAAACAAAACGGATCAGGTTTTTCCCTTCATATTCATATTCTTCAATGTTTTCCAGTTCATTGTCAGGGTCATAAACTTCCTTTTTGATTAACAAGCCTTCGTGGTTGTAATGATAATTAACGGTATCATAGCTTTCATCCATGTAATGCCTGTACTCTTTCTGTATTCTCCCCTTTTCATCGGGAAGAAAGGTTTTTTTCTCCACCACGAAATCGTCGCCTTCCCGCATAAGTTCAAGGGTTAAAAACCCATTGGGGTCGTATTCATAAACATACTCCTGGATGAGGTTGCCTTGTGAGTCGAACTGCTTTTCTGAAAGTTTTTTGCCCTCTTCATTGAATGTGGTTTTGGAAAAAAGATATTCATGCTCCTCCAATTGCTTTTCTGCTGTGGATTTTAACACAATATCCTTTTTAAAAACCAAACTTTCTTTTATTCGAGGTTTTGACATAGTACATGTTGTTTTTTAGATGGAACAGTCTTGTTTAGGTTGCAAAGCTTTTCTGCTGCCTTTATTAGGTGTTGTATATCAGATAGAATTAGCTTTTTTTTACGAATAACAAAGATAAGGATTCTGAAAATAATTATATTTTTACTTTTTCTGTTTATATAATCCCGTAAATAAATTAATACCTATTATTCATTAAAAACCAAGAACAATGAGGATTAGAAAGAATACTATTTTGTTTATGATTATCACACTGCCTTTTTTTATGTGGCAGTGTAAGCAGGACTCCTCCCTGGAATATCCTGAGACAAAAATGGGTGAAGTGGTAGATGAGTATTTTGGCGTTGAAGTTGCTGACCCTTTTCGCTGGCTTGAAGATGACACATCCGACGAAACGAAAGCATGGGTTGAAGCCCAAAATGAAGTAACGTTTAATTATCTTGAGAATATTCCTTTCCGGGATAAACTTAATGAGCGCCTGACCGATCTCTGGACTTATGAGCGTTATCAAGCTCCATGGCGTGAAGGAGACTATTACTTTTATTTTAAAAATGATGGAACCCAAAATCAAAGCGTACTTTATGTGAAAGAAGGCCTTGAGGGAGAGCCTCGTGTTCTGATTGATCCAAACCAGTTGTCGGAGGATGGAACCGTATCTCTGGGCAGAACAAGTGTTTGCAGCAACGCCCGGTATATTGCTTACAGCCTTTCTTATGGTGGGTCTGACTGGAACGAAATTTTTGTAAAAGAGATTGAAACCGGACGTGAGTTGGATGATCATATTAAATGGGTAAAATTTAGTGGTATTGCCTGGGAAGGGGATGGTTTTTACTATAGCCGGTATGATGAACCCGAACCCGGTGAAGAGCTTTCCGGTACCAATGAATACCACAAGATATTTTATCACAAGCTGGGAACCTCCCAGGATGAGGATGAACTGATCTATTATAATCCCGATGAACCCCGTCGCAATTATGGCGCTGGTACTACGGACGATGAACGTTTTTTGATACTTACCGAAAGCCAAAGTACCAGCGGTAATGCGGTATTTGTAAAAGACAACCAAAACCCCCAGCGTGGCTTCATAAAAATTATTGAAGGGTTTGACTATTCCAATAGTGTGATTGATCATATTGACGGTAAGGTTTTGGTGAGAACCAATCATTCAGCACCTTTTTACAGGGTAGTTCTCATCGACCCTCTAAACCCTGCTCCCTCCAACTGGCAAGAGGTCATACCAGAAAGCGAGCATGTTTTACAGGGGGTGAGCCTTGCAGGGGGTAAAATAATCTCCAGGTATTTGCAGGACGCTCATAGTGCAGCCTTTATTCACTCTATGGACGGTGACGTTGAGGCAGAAATTGAGTTACCCGAATTAGGTTCCCTGAGAGGTTTTAGGGGTAACAAAGAAGACCATACAGCCTTTTTCGCCTTTTCATCCTTTACCTTACCCACCACTATTTTTAAGTTTGATGTACAGGAAAACACCTGGGAGGAGTATTTTTCTCCGGATATTGATTTCGAGCCCTTGGATTATGAAACACGCCAGGTTTTTTATTCAAGTAAAGATGGCACACAAGTACCCATGTTTATTGTGCACAAAAAGGGACTGGAGATGGATGGACAAAACCCCACTTTTTTATATGGATATGGGGGATTTAATGCTAGTTTGACCCCTGGTTTCAGCGTCTCCCGTCTTCCCTTGCTTGAAAATGGAGGTGTTTATGTGATGGCTAATTTGCGTGGTGGTGGAGAATATGGCACGGAATGGCATGAAGCAGGCAAACAACTTAACCGGCAAAACGTATTTGACGACTTTATCGCTGCCGCTGAAAACTTGATTGAAATGGGATATACCAGCCCCGAAAAGTTAGCTATTTCAGGTGCATCCAATGGTGGTTTGCTTGTGGGGGCAGCCATGACACAACGCCCCGACCTGTTCCAGGTGGCTTTGCCAGCTGTGGGTGTGCTTGATATGCTGCGGTATCATTTGTTTACCATAGGATG
The DNA here is from genome assembly GCA_007131245.1 of Bacteroidales bacterium. Taxonomy (GTDB): domain Bacteria; phylum Bacteroidota; class Bacteroidia; order Bacteroidales; family UBA7960; genus SKVR01. The sequence goes on along the minus strand of SLQX01000013.1, from coordinate 9,989 downwards.
GGCATGGGCCGATGACTATGGTACCAGCGAAGATGAGGAGCACTTTAGGAATCTTTACTCCTACTCACCCCTGCATAATATTGAAGAAGGTGTGCACTACCCCGCCACACTTGTAACCACTGCCGATCACGATGACAGAGTAGTACCTGCTCACAGCTTTAAGTTTATTGCTGAATTACAACGAAAGCATGAAGGTGAGAACCCGGTGCTTATAAGAGTAGGAGTTGATGCAGGGCATGGAGCTGGAAAGCCCATGTCAAAAATTATTGAGGAGCATACCGACATTTGGTCCTTTATGTTTTACAATACCGGATTGGAACCGGAGTTTTAGAAAGAGGACTAAAAAGAATGCGTTTTCCCGAACAAACCCATTTCTAATATAAAAAGCTGCCCTGGTAAATACACCAGGGCAGCTTTTTTCCAGGTAACCGGTAAAGAAAGCTACCTTACAATGGTCATTTCGTCAATCAGGTGTGAAGCACCGGCAAACTTATCAATGATGAATAAAATATACCTTGCATCCACATTGATGCATTTTTGCATTTGGTGTTCAAAAAGGATATCCATGCTCATGGCTTCCCAGTTGCCGTCAAAGGCCAGGCCAATGAGGTTGCCGTCACCATCCAGAACAGGGCTTCCTGAATTACCACCTGTAATATCATTGTTGGCAATAAAATTCACTATCATGGTGTCATCTTCTCCATACCAGGAATAATCTCTGGCATCATAGAGGTCTTTCAGTTCCTGGGGAACAATAAACTCATGATGTTCAGGGTCTTCCTTTTCCATAACTCCCGATAAGGTTGTAACATAGTCGTAATACACCGCATCGGCTGGCTCATACCCTCCCACAGTTCCGTAGGTAAATCGCATGGTGGAGTTGGCATCAGGGTAATACAACTTGTCGGGGTTCATTTCTTTCAGCCCTTTTATGAATAGCCTTTCGGCTGTGGCCAGCATATCATCGTACTCCGACATTTGATTTTGCAAAGCAGAATAGGTATCCATCAATGTGGTAGCAACCCTGAAAACCCAATCATCTTCCAGTGTTTCATAAGTAGGCTTATCAAGGAAGTTCTGGAGGTTATCAGCCGTAGCAAAAACAGATGTGTTGTATACATCATGGGCAAAGGCAGAAAAATCTGACTGGTAGGTTTGGTTGATGTCTTCAAAAATTTCAGGTTTGTGAGCCTCCGGAACATCGCGGTTATAGACTTTTATCATTGCTGCCCAAAGCTCCTGATCCACACCCCGGTCATAATTATTGTATCTCCCCTCGATGGTTTCTCTCAGCTTTTCCACTTCCTCAGCAACTTTTTCATCTTCGGCTTCTTCCTGCATCAGGTTTGCCAGGGTGCGGTATGCCAGGGCGTTCCTTATTACATCAGGACCCGTAAGGATGGCTTCCCAGAAAATAAAATGATGAGACTGAAAACTTTCATAACCCTCATAAGCTTCACTGTACAAATCCATCACATGGGCGTATTCTTCCATCCGGTTGGCGTCTTCATTGACCCAGTTTTCAAATTCTGCTTCAATCTCTTTTTTGGACTGGGCCACGTTAAGCCGCTCCAGGGCATTACTCACCCCAATAAAGTTTTTCCAGTAATTGGCAATTCCCGATTGCTTAGAGGCATATTTGATACGAATCTCATCACTTTGAGCCATTGCCTCTTCAATGATATCCAGCTTTTTGCGGCGTATGTCAATTCGTACGGGATATTCATATTCAAGTTTATAATTGATGCCATGGGATGTAAGATACCTTTGGGTGGAACCCGGGAATCCCAGTATCATAGTGAAGTCACCATCCTGTACACCCTTTGCCGAAACAGGTAAGTGATGCCTGGGCTTCAGAGGAATGTTTTCTTCGTGGTAGGAAGCGGGTGAGCCGTCAGGGGCGGTATAAACCCTGAAAAGTGCAAAATCGCCCGTGTGACGGGGCCACATCCAGTTATCGGTATCGCCTCCAAATTTCCCGATGGAGGAAGGGGGAGCTCCCACCAATCTTACATCATCAAAGCGTTCGTATACAAAAAGAAAAAATTCATTTCCTGCAAACATAGAACGGACATTGGCATGGTAATGAGTACCTTCGGTTGCCTCATCGATCAGCCTGTTGCTAACCCTGCTGATGGCCGTGGTGCGCTCCTCTTTGCTCATGGATTCATCTATTTCAGCATAAATGTCATCGGTTACTTCTTCCACATCCACCAGGAAGTTAACAAAAAGGTTGGGGTTGGGAAGCTCTTCATCCATTGACATAGCCCAGAAACCATCTGAAAGGTAATCGTTTTCCGTAGTGCTGTGGCTTTGTATACGTCCATATCCACAGTGGTGATTGGTAAGCAACAGCCCCTGGTCAGAAATAATTTCTCCCGTACAGCCACCTCCAAAACTCACGATGGCGTCTTTCAGGCTCGACTCCTTCAGGGAAAATATCTCTTCCCGGCTCAGGTTTAATCCTTTTTCCTGCATCTGCTCATGCAGCACTTCGCTGATCATAAAAGGCAACCACATGCCTTCATCTGCTTTGGCTGTGTGGTTGAAACCCAAAACCAAAACCACAAATAAGGCAATTATCTTGTATGTTTTCATATTTAATGGTGTAAATGTTTGTAATGTGTTGAAAATAAATAGTATGTGCTAGGTGAATTTTTCTCCTTTAAACAACTTAATGTCGTTTACAAACTTCCTGATTTGCTGCTCCTGGCTTTTTTGGCAAATAAGCAATGCATTGTCTGATTCTGAAACGATGTAGTCGTCCAGCCCTTGTAAAACAACAAGCTTGTCTTCGGGTACATTGACGATGCAGTTTTGGGTTTCATAGGTCATAACATTTTCACCCATGATAGCATTTTTATTTTTATCCTTATCCCGTGCATCATACAAGGAGCCCCATGTTCCCAGGTCAGACCAGCCAAAATCGGAAATAAATACATATACATTGTCGGCTTTTTCCATGATGGCATAATCAATGGAAATACTTTTGCAGGCAGGGTAGACCTGGTCAATATATTCTTTTTCATCCGGGGTATTGTAAATGTTGCTTGCTTTTTGGAACACATAGCTTATTTCGGGCTGGTGTTTATCGAAAGCACTGATAATGGCTTTGCAGGACCAAATAAAAATCCCTGAATTCCAAAGAAAGTCACCACTTTTCAAAAAGGAACGTGCCAACTCTTCATCGGGTTTTTCTGTAAATGTTTTAACTTTTCGCAGCAACTCGCTATGTTCAAAGCGGGTTCCAGCCACGTATTGTATGTAGCCGTAGCCCGTATCGGGTCTTGACGGCTTTATCCCTAGTGTGTAGAAGTTTTCATTGTCTTTGGCAGCCTCCATGGCCGAACTGATAATGTCACAAAAGATATCTTCTTTCAGGATAATATGGTCGGAAGGGGCAACAACCATCCGGGCTTCGGGGTTAAGGTTGTATATTTTGTGGGCTGCATAGGCAATGCATGGGGCTGTGTTTTTGCGAGCGGGTTCACCTATTACTTGTTCCCCTTTTATCCCTTCCAGCTGCTCTATTACCAGGTCGCGGTACATTTCATTAGTAACCACATAAATGTTCTCAGGATGACATACCCGGAGAAATCGGTCATACGTTTGACGAATAAGAGTTTTGCCGGTGCCTAAAATATCGATAAACTGCTTAGGACGGTCTACCTTGCTCATAGGCCAGAAGCGTTCTCCAACACCACCGGCCATAATTACCACATAATTGTTCTTGTCCATATCTTTAGGTTTAAATTTTTTTTGATGGGTGTTTTTATTTTGATTTCTAATTTGATTTATACTCGGTTTTGCTAACAGAACTATTGTTTTGCAAGCCGGGGGGGTCAGATTGCTCAGTGTTTTCTAATCCCAGGGGCTCCACCACAGCCATGGGGTGGAACAGATACCTGCGGTGGTTGTTTAGACAATAACAGCGGAACCGTTTTCTGAGCTTTTCTTCTTTTTTAAATACTTTTCCGTTTGCTGCCTGGAAAAAAGTGTTGTCAGGGATTTGCTCCAGGGTTATTTCTGTCTGGTCATCTTTATTATAGGTTTTCAGCAAAGACCATAGCTGGGGTGCAGAGGCGAAGGTAGCCTTGATATTCTGGCTGAAAGCCAAAAGAGGTTGGTGGAGTTCTTCGGGTACTAACTTATGATACACGGCATATTTTAACAAACCCGAAAACTCTTCTTTCCATTGTTTGCCATGGGGCGATACCTGGTTTTTATATTTTACCCACACTTTCAGATGGGCCAGCTCATGCAGAAATACAAGATAAATCACAAAAGGATTGAGGCTGCCATTGATGGAAATCCGGTGTGGGTTTCCATTTACAGATGGCCTGTAATCGCCCAGTTTGGTGATGCGACTGCGGGTTAGTTTTAGTTGAATGGCATATGTTTCAATAAATGAAGACACCTGCTGAATGGTGCCTTCAGGGAAATATTCCGAGAGTACTTCTTTATATCTGGCTTTCATCAAAATCTGTAATTTCCAGGTGGTGAGTATCTGTCTCTTTGCTCCATTGCGGGCAATCACAACTACTTCTGAAAACGGAACAGGAAGAAAAAATTCCCAACAAAAAGACACATACCAAAAAGGAGCGTATTTCGAGTACTTTCTTCATCGGGGGAGGGATATTTTTTATGTGTAATTTTGATGTTTTGCTGCTTGACTAATTAATTACAAACCTACGTATTTTTTTTAAAATGGCAAGAACAAACCCTGCAGCCACAAATGTCATTCATACTTGCCATACCAGTGAGTTTTGCTCTGCTGGTTTGTATTTGATGTTGAATTACATTGACGTGGTTTTTTTTTCACCAGAATTTTGTGAAAAAGAACAAATCATCCTATGATGGGTATGTTCAAAGAGGTAAGCTTTATGTCATTAAGGAAAATAAATGTAAATTCGCATTCTTAACAAACATCACTTCATGAAGTTGTTCTATCATCTGGGTCGGTATATGTTGCTTCTTGTAACCATTTTACGCAGGCCGCAAAATGCAAAAATATACCGTCAAAAAATTATTGTTGAAATGGACAACCTGGGACTGGAGAGCCTGGGTATTGTTACAATTATTTCAGTGTTTATGGGTGCGGTGGTTACCATTCAAACGGCTTTCAATACCGATCACCCCTTGTTACCCATATATGCAGTAGGCTTCGCCACGCGTCAGTCTATCATCCTTGAGTTTTCTCCCACAATTATCAGCCTTATCCTGGCCGGTAAGGTCGGTTCACGTATTGCTTCTGAGATTGGCACCATGCGAGTAACAGAACAAATTGATGCACTGGAGGTGATGGGTATTAATTCGGCGGGTTATCTTATCCTGCCCAAAGTATTAGCCAGTATGATTATCAACCCCATGCTTGTGATAATCAGTATATTTCTAGGTGTGTTCGGTGGCTGGCTTGCATCTGCTTTTACCGGAGTCATCCCCCTGAGCCATTATATCTATGGCATTTTATTCGAATTTTCGCAATTCGATATCTTTTATGCTTTAATAAAAACAGTGGTTTTTGCTTTTCTGATAACCTCAATTTCAGGTTATTTTGGATTTTATACCCGGGGAGGAGCCCTCGAAGTGGGGCATTCCAGCACCAAGGCTGTGGTGTTCAGCAGTATATACATTATTATTTTTAACCTTATTCTGACACAAATTCTCCTGGTATGATCAGCATTACTGACTTATTTAAATCGTTTGGTGATGAAGCCGTGCTCAAAAAGGTAAATACTGTTTTTGATAAAGGTAAAACCAACCTTATTATCGGGCAAAGTGGCTCGGGTAAAACGGTATTTATGAAATGCCTGGTGGGTTTGCTTGAGCCCGATAGTGGTAGCATCCTTTACGATGACACCAACTTCACAGCCCTTACCGGACATCAACGTACTGATATTCGAAAAAAGATGGGGATGTTGTTTCAGGGCAGCGCCCTGTTCGATTCGCTGACGGTGGAAGAAAACGTTATTTTCCCCCTGGAGATGTTCAACAAGCATATGAGCCGTAAAGAAAAGCTGGATCGTGCCAATTTTTGCCTCGACAGGGTAAATATCCACAATGTCAATCATTTGTACCCGGCAGAAATCAGCGGAGGGATGAAAAAAAGAGTTGCCATTGCCCGGGCTATTGCCAACAGCCCCGATTATTTGTTTTGTGATGAACCCAATTCAGGCCTGGACCCACAAACTGCTATCCTCATCGACAAACTCATCAGTGAGATTACCGAGGAGTTTCAAATGACCACTGTTGTTAACACCCATGACATGAACAGCGTGATGGAAATTGGTCAGCATGTTGTTTTTCTGCACAAGGGAAACCTTTGGTGGGAGGGAACCGCTGAAGAAATTTTAACCAGTGGCAACAAAGAAGTAGAGCATTTTGTTTATGCTTCGGAGCTTATGATGAAAATCAAAAACACAAAACGGTCTTCTTGATAGCTTTTTATTTGCTAATTTTGCAAAGCCAATACCCCTTGTTATATGATATTGTTTATCAGGCTTTTTAGGGAAAGTGCCATGTTTGCATGGACCAGTTTGATTGCCAACAAGCTGCGCACTATTCTCACCCTTTTGGGAATTACCATTGGGATTTTTGCTATCATATCTGTTTTCAGTATCGTTGATGCACTGGAAAGACAGATACGTACTTCCATTGCATCCCTGGGTGAAAACACCATCTATATTCAGAAATGGCCCTGGGAGTTTTCTGCCGATTATGCCTGGTGGCGATACATGAACCGACCTACTCCCCGCATATCTGAAATGGATGATATCATGCGACGCACCAATGTTTTGGAGGCAGCTACATTTACAGCTTTCACCAATCGAACGGTGGAGTATCAAAACAGGAGTATCGACCGGGTGAGCATAATGGCTGCTAGCCATGATTATGACAAGGTGCGCTTTTTCGAACTGGAAAGTGGCAGGTATTTTTCTCCCACGGAGTCTTCAGCAGGTCGCAATGTGGCCATCCTGGGTGCTGAAATCGCTGAAAATTTGTTCCAGGATGCGGACCCCCTTTTGAAAAACCTGAAAATATTTGGCAGAAACATTGAAGTGGTAGGTGTTTTTGACAGGGAAGGGGAGGATACTTTTGGAAACTCCCACGATGAAACGGTTTTGTTGCCGGTCAATTTTGTCAATTCATTTATCAACGTAAACAGCGATCGGTATAATCCGGCCATCCTGGCCAGGGGTAAAGATATATACAGCAGTGATGAAATTACAGATGAACTGCGTGGGGCTATGCGCTCCATCAGACGTATTAAGCCAGCAGCAGATGATGACTTCTCCCTGAACCAGGCCAGTTTGCTCTCTACACAGTTTGATGGCTTATTTGCCATTATTAAAATTGCAGGATGGATTATTGGCGGGTTTTCCATTTTGGTGGGAGGCTTTGGTATAGCCAATATCATGTTTGTATCTGTCAAGGAGAGAACTACTATTATTGGTATCCAGAAAGCCCTGGGTGCCAAAAACTATTTTATATTGTTACAGTTTTTGGCTGAGGCTGTTATTCTCAGTCTAATGGGAGGTTTATTGGGCCTGCTGTTAGTGTTTACAGGCACATGGATGGCTTCCATGGCTTTTGACATGAACTTGCTGCTGAGCATGAGTAACATTATGCGAGGAGTAAACGTTTCGGTTATCATTGGTTTGATAGCCGGAATACTACCTGCCTGGTCAGCTGCACAGCTCAATCCCGTTGATGCCATCAGGGCCAATACCTGATGAATATTTGTTAAATCCTTAAATAGTATTGTTTGGAATGGAAAAAATGGAAAAGAAAAAAGTTATTCTAGTAATTATGGATGGCTGGGGCCAGGGAAGAGGCGATAAATCTGATATTATTGCCAATGCCCGGGTGCCTTATACCCAATCATTGAACCAATCAGCAGCTTTTGCCACATTAAAAACTTCAGGTGAAGATGTGGGGCTCCCTGAGGGTCAAATGGGAAACTCGGAAGTAGGACACCTCAATATCGGGGCAGGAAGGATTGTTTATCAGGACCTTGTAAAAATTTCCAAAGCCATAAAAGATGGTTCTTTTCATAAAAATGAAGCGGTAACCCAGGCGATTGAGTACGCCAAAAAAGAGCATAAAAAAGTTCACTTACTGGGCCTTGTGTCGGATGGGGGTGTACACTCTTCCATGGATCATCTTTTCGGGTTGTGCGATGTAGCTCAAAAACATGATTTCGAACAACTGTACATTCATGCCTTTACCGATGGAAGAGACACCGACCCTAAAAGTGGAGCCGGTTACATTGATCAGCTGGAAAAGCACCTGGAGAACTCAGCAGGAACCATCGCCAGTGTTTGTGGAAGATATTATGCCATGGATCGGGATAAGCGATGGGAGCGGATCAAGTTGGCTTATGATATGCTGGTAAAAGGCGAAGGTGAGAAGTTTGAAGATGCCCGTTCGGCTATTCATGCTTCTTATGATGAGGAAGTTACCGATGAGTTTATCAAACCCCGGATTATTGCAGGGAAAGATGGAAACCCCACTGCAACTATTCAAAAGGGAGATGTGGTGATTTGTTTCAACTTCCGTACCGATCGCCTTCGTGAGATCACCATGGTGCTTTCACAGCAGGATATGCCTGAGCATGATATGAAAACTTTGCCTCTGCATTATCTTACGATGACCAAATATGATGATTCCTTCAAAGATGTTACCATCATTTATGAAAAAGATGACCTGAAAGGAACCATGGGAGAAGTGTTGGAAAAACAAGGTTTAAAACAGCTCCGGATAGCTGAAACGGAGAAGTATCCGCATGTTACCTTCTTTTTTAGCGGTGGACGCGAAAAAGAATTTCATGGCGAAGAGCGGATCATGGTTTCCTCTCCCAAGGTTGCAACCTACGATTTGCAACCCGAAATGAGTGCTCCGGAAGTACGTGATGCTGTGGTGGATGAGATTCGGAAGCAAAAATTTGACTTTATCTGTCTTAACTTTGCCAATGCCGACATGGTAGGACATACCGGGGTGTATGATGCCATTGTCAAAGCTGTAGAAACAGTGGATGGCTGTGTGAAAGATGTGACAGAAGCCGCTGCGGAAAATGGATACAGTGTGCTTATTACCTCCGATCATGGAAATGCTGACTTTGCTTTCAATCAGGATGGCTCACCCAATACTGCACATACAACCAATCCGGTACCATTGTGGTTGATTGACAAAGATTATAAAAAACTGAAAGATGGAGGCCGACTGGCCGACCTGGCACCCACTATCCTTAAGTTGATGCAGGTGGAAACTTCTGAAGAGATGGAAGGCAAGGTTTTGTTGGATTAGCAAAAAGCTAAAGCACCATAAGGAGTTGCTTTGTACCTATAAGAAAAACAGGCCCGGTAGTATTGCCGGGCCTGTTCTTTAAGAAGCAATAAACAGCAAACCTTATCACTTCAGTTTTTCCACAAGGCGTTTCATCATTGGCAACATGGTCTTGGGGTTGGTGCTGGTAATCAGGTTGTTGTCTTCAACCCAATCTTTGCCCTCGTAATGGGCACCTGCATTAACCAGGTCGTCTTTGATGGCATGAGAGGCGGTTATTTTACGCCCTTTGACGATACCGGCAGAAATCATCAGCCAGGGGCCATGGCATATGGAGGCTATGAATTTTCCTGAATCAACATGTTTTTTTATGAACGCTACAATGCTTTCATCGCGCCTCCAAATATCGGGTGCGTATCCTCCGGGGATGACCACGGCATCAAACTCCTGGTTTTTGATCTCTGCAAATGTCTTATCAGGGCTAAAGCTCATCCCTCCTTTTCCCTGGTAAACTTTATTTTCGGGAGCCACAGAAATAACATCGTGCCCCTCTTCTTTTAACCTGAAATAGGGATAAAGAAACTCTGAGTCTTCTACCATTTTTTCCAACAGAACCACTATCTTTTTCATAAGACTTTTCTTTTTTGGGTGAGAAAAACCAACTTTCAATAAAAAAACGGAGCATTACCACGATTGTTCATGTT